>NZ_JBHVXZ010000016.1:0-40140 GCF_042881395.1 Amycolatopsis sp. NPDC058278
ACTGTGCAGCACAGTCACCCTCGGCAGGAAGGCCTGAATGTGTCGGAGCAGAGCAACGCCCTGAAGCTGGTCGTGACGGGCGGAGCCGGGTACGTCGGAAGTGTCTGCGCCGCCCGGCTGGTCGAAGCCGGGCACCAGGTCACCGTCGTCGACGACCTGTCCACCGGGCACGCCGACGCCGTCCACCCGGACGCGCGGTTCATCGAAGGCGACGCCGCCGAAGTGGCGGGCAGCCTGCTGCGCGAAGGCTTCGACGGCGTGCTGCACTTCGCGGCCAAGTCGCTGGTCGGCGAGTCGATGACGGAGCCGGCGAAGTACTGGGAAGGCAACGTCGTCACCTCGCTGCGGCTGCTCGAGGCCATGCAGGAGCACGGCACGCCCCGGCTGGTGTTCTCCTCGACGGCGGCGACCTACGGCGAGCCGGAGCAGTCGCCGATCCCGGAGACGGCGCCGACCCGGCCGACCAACACCTACGGCGCGACGAAGCTCGCCATCGACGCCGCGATCACCAGCTTCGCCGGCGCGCACGGCCTGGCGGCGGTGAGCCTGCGCTACTTCAACGTCGCGGGCGCGTACGGCGCCTTCGGCGAGCGCCACACCACGGAAACCCATCTCATCCCTCTCGTCCTCCAGGTCGCCACGGGCGACCGCGAGCGCATCCAGATCTTCGGCGACGACTACCCGACGCCGGACCACACGGCGGTGCGCGACTACATCCACGTCGTGGATCTCGCCGACGCGCACCTGCTGGCGCTGAAGCACGCCACCGCGGGCGAGCACCGCATCTACAACCTGGGCAACGGCACCGGTTTCTCCGTTCTCGAGGTGATCGAGGCCTGCCGCGAGGTCACCGGCCACCCGGTGCCGGCGGCGGTGGCCCCGCGCCGCGCGGGCGACCCGTCGGTGCTCGTGGCGGCCAGCGACCGGGCCCGCGAGGAGCTGGGCTGGAAGCCGGAGCGAACCGACCTGGCCGGGATCGTGCGGGACGCCTGGGAATTCACCCGGTCTCGGCGAGGCTGACCCGGTTCTCTGACCGACGGCGCGCGGCGGGCTCCTTGGCTGGGCCTGCCGCGCCGTCGGATGGCCGGTTGCTGGTGGGTGGGCACCGTTCTCGAGTGGTGGTGGGCTGGCGGGACCGGTCCATAGCCCCGCGCTTCGGGATCTCTGGACCTGGGCTGAAGTCGGCGCTGACCGACCCGGGACGGCTGAGGATTCACCCGGCCCGCGGGTAGATGGACCGAGCCGGAGCGGACCGACTTGGCCGGGATCGTGCGGGACGCCTGGGAATTCACCCGGTCTCGGCGAGGCTGACCCGGTTCTCACCGACGGCGGGCGGCGGGCTCCTTGGCTGGGCCTGCCGCACCGTCGGATGGCCGGTTGCTGGTGGGTAGGCACCGTTCTCGAGTTGTGGTGTGCTGGCGGACCGGTCCATGACTCTGCACTTCGGGATCCTTGGACCTAGGCGGAAGCCGGCGCGGACCGACTTGGCGCGGCTGAGGATTCACCCGGCTCACGAGGAGCTGGGCTCGAGCCACAGCGGACCGACCAGGCCAGAACCGCCCGCAAAGCCCGGGAATCCACCCAGTCACGGTGAGGCCGACCCCGCCCTGGCCCGACGGCGCTCGGCGCGCCGGGACCTGCGCCCCACCGCGCCGCCGGACGAGCTCGCTCCCGACCGGGGAGCTGACACCGGCTTCAAGGCCTGCGGACTGGTGGGACCGGCCCGCAACCCCGCGCTCCGAAGTCGGCCCGTGCTGAGGCGGACCGAGCCTGGCGCTACAGGCCCGCGCCCCGGAATGCTCGGACTCAGGCAGCCCGTAGCTGCCGACGCCGAGGCTGGCCGGGCCAGCGTTCCGGATGATGGCCGAAGCCGGAGTGGGTCCGCGTCTCGAGGTGGTGCCGATCTCGTCCGGCCGCCGCCGGGCCAACCGGCCTGGATGTCCTCTGAAGACATCGAGACGAGTCTGTGGTGGCCGGCAGCCGGTCCCGGTTCTGTGAGGCCTCGTATTGGTGGCCCGGCCGCCGGTCGGGGCGCCTCATGCCGCCTGGCCTATGTCGATGTCCGCGGGGTCCAAGCCGAAACCGGCTAGCGGGCCTGCTGCCGCCGCTGCCAAGCCGTGGATTACCTCCGGTGGTGTTCCGCTGTCCAGCACCCTTCTCAGCAACGACGCCAGCACGTGGCCCGGTGCCGCCTCCAGGGCGTTGTCCAGGGCCATGCCCGCGAATGCTCCGTCGCCACGCAGGTACGCCGAGAAGCCCAGCAGGGCCGCCGGTTCCGCTCTCTCCGGAGGTGGGATCTCGCGGACCAGCGTCAGCCAGAGGTGCTCGGCTTCACGTGCTCCCGTGGTGGCCGGGGGTACCGCCATCGCCAGGCACAGGTCGCGGATGTCGGGCAGCTTCAACGCCTTTGCCAACAAAACCGCTTCTTCGTCCGTCGGTGGCCCGTCGCCGCGGCGCTGGCGGTCGAATGCCGCGCTGACCACCGATGCCGCGTCGTTGACGCGTGTTGCTTCGGGCCAGGGCGGGGATGCCAAGCGGGACAAGTGGTCCGCGCGGCGGGCCAGTGCCTCCGGTGACCGAGGAGCCAGCAACGCCTCGAGCTCCTCGCGGCTGTCGAACGCCACCGTGCCGCACTCGGTCGCGGCCGCCGCCATGACCGTCGAGCGGGGGTCCGGCAATGTGCCCGCGCATTCCTCGTTGCGGTAACACGCCCAGGGTGCGCCCGTCCTGATGGCGGGCGTCCACAAGGCGTGCAGCACCGGAAGGCCGGAATCCTCCAGTGCCCGCACCAGCTCGTCGAGGAAACCCGCGTGCGGTGGCGGCTTTCCGGGTCTTCGCCGGCCACCGACGATCACCAGGGTCAGGCCGACGTGGCAGCCTGCGGCGAACCGCTGCGCCAGCGCCCGCGCCTGGCGGGCGCGGTGTTCGCGGCGGGGCAGCTCGCCGCGCAGGATCAGACCTGGGGCGTTGCCCGGGTTGCGGTGGCCGAGCAGGACGACGGACTTCGCGGGCCGGAACCCGATCAGGTACGGGAGCGCGGTCAGCAGCTGCGCGGGGTCTCGGAGGTCGGGCGGGGTGGCTGTGGTCATGCCTCCACTGTGGGGCAGGCCGGGGCCGGATGGGGCGGTGGCGGGAAATCTGTGGATGGACGGGGCCGATGTGGACGGAACCCGCCCGGCGGCGACCGGGCGGGGCGTTCCTGTCGGTGGGGCGGGCTATGCTGCCCGGCCCCACCGGCCGGACACGGATCGACTTGCGGGGTCCGGGTGGCGGAGCCCCGAACGTCACCGGGTCAGTCGCAGTGCTCGAACCCGCTCTCGTAGGTGTTGCTGCCCACCGAGCCGCCCCACTTCACGCAGGTCGAGTCGGCGGTCTTCTTGATCGGCCCGGCGTAGTAGGTGAAGCTGCCGGAATCGGTCGCCCGGTCCGCGCCCTGGACCTCGAGGAACGCCGAAACCGCACTGGCCGTACCGAGCGAGGTGGCCTTCAACGTGGTCACGCAGTTCGCCTTGGTGGACGCGTTGTACAGCAGGTAAGCCGTGCCCGAGGAGTTGGCCAGCGCCTGCTGGTCCACGACCGAGAAGCCGTCGCCGCACACCTCTTCGGCGGAGTACGGGTTGCCGCCGCAGTCGTTCTTGCTCGTGAAGTTGGTGTGCGCGTAGTACGGCACGGCGGTGCCGTTCAGCTTCGCCTTCTGCACGATGCCGTTGAGCCGCTCTTCGAAGTGCAGGTGCGGGCCGGTGACGTTGCCGGTCGAGCCCGCGGTGCCGAGCTGCTTGCCGCCGATGACCGACTGCCCGACCGAAACGGACTGGGTCGACAGGTGCGCGTACCGGCTGCGCCAGCCGCTACCGTGGTCCACCTCGATCCACCGGCCGTAGCTCGCGCTGCCCTCGTTCTCGACCCGCGTCACGGTGCCGGAAGCCGAAGCCAGCACGGGCATCCCGGTGATGCCGGACTTCTGGAAGTCGACCGAGTACTCCGGGCTGTGGCCGCTGAACGTGGCCGCGTCCACCGTGACGCCGCACTTGAACGGCACCTGGAAGTTCGGCGCGGCCGAGGCGGTCGCCTGGCCGGCGAGGGTGAGGCCGAGCGCGGGCAGCGCCGCGGCGGCGGCGAGCAGGGCGAGCCGTCGCAACCTGGACATGGGGGAACCTCCTGACAAACGGGACAACTTGACACCACGAAGGGAAGTCCCCGCCGGTACATTTTCCGTACAAGCACCCGCGGAGGACTGCCGAAATGACGACCCGACCTGCCGCGTTCCCGCGAGCCCAAGGCTGGTTGCGGTGGGCGCTCGTCGCGGTGCCGATGGTCGCCGCCATGCCTCGCGCGGACCTGCGAGCCTGGCTCCTGATCGGGTTCACCCTCGCGCTGTCGATCCCGTTGCTGTGGATCCACGACGCCCGCGTCCGGCCGCTGACGACGGCGCTGCCCCTCACCGTGATCGCGAGCACGGGCGCGCTCTGGGTGCTCCTGCCGAGCAGCTGGGCGTCGGTGGCGATGTTCAGCACCACGTTCTTCGTGGTGCTGCGGCACTCCACGGCGCCGATCGTGCTGGCGGTCGGGCTCGACATCGCGGCGATCACGGCCGGGGCGGCCCGCTTCGACGTGTGGAAAGGCGCTCTGTCGACGTACGCGGTCCTCGCGGTGATCGTGCTGATGGGGCTGAACCGGCGGACCCGCATCGCCCGCGTCGAACAGACCGAACTGGCGCTGGCCCGCGCGCAGACCGCCAACGAGGAGCACGCGCGCGCGGCCGCCCTCGCCGAACGCACCCGCATCGCCCGCGAGCTGCACGACGTCCTGGCGCACTCGCTGGCCGGGCTTTCGCTGAACCTGCAGGGCGCGCGGCTGATGCTGGTGCGCGACGGCGCGAGCCCGGACGCCGTCGCCCAGATCGAGCGGGCCCAGAAACTGGCGTCGGACGGCCTGGCCGAGGCCCGGAAGGCGGTGGCCGCGCTGCGCGAAGACGACGACGCCGTTCCGGTCGAACGCGCGATCGCCGATCTGCTCACCGCGTACCGGCTCGACAGCGGTGCCCGGGCGGACCTGACGATCGAAGGCGAGCCGCGCGAGCTCGACGCGGCGGTCGGCACCGCGCTCGTGCGCGCGGTGCAGGAGGCGCTGGCCAACACCCGCAAGCACGCGGCGCAGGCGGACGTCGACGTCACGCTGGACTTCGCCGACGGAACGGTGGAGCTGACCGTGGCCGACCGCCAGGGCAGGCGCCCGCCGGACGCGCCGGCCGCAGGCTACGGTTTGCGCGGGATGGGCGAACGGGTCGCGCTGCTCGACGGGCGGCTGGAGAGCGGACCGGGGGAGGACGGATGGCGGATTCACCTGACGGTGCCGGCGTGACGCTGCGTGTCGTGCTGGCCGACGACCAGGCGGTGGTCCGGGAGGGCCTGGTCACGCTGCTCGGGCTGCTGCCCGGGGTCGAGGTGGTCGGCGCCGCCGCCGACGGCCTGGCCGCGCTCGCGCTCGTCGCCGAGCACCAGCCCGACGTCGTGCTGGTGGACCTGCGGATGCCGCGCTGCGACGGCGTGGAGACCACCGAGCGGATCCGCGCCGAACACCCCGGTACCGAAGTCGTCGTGCTGACCACCTACGCCGACGACGAGTCGCTGCTGGCCGCGCTGCGCGCCGGGGCCCGCGGGTTCCTCACCAAGGACGCCGACGCCGAGTCCATCGCGCGGGCGCTGCGCTCGGCCGCCGCCGGTCAGTCCACAGTGGACGGGGAGCTGCAGCGGCGGCTCGTCGAAGCCGCCGCCCGCAGCGCCCCGCCGCGCGTCAAGGAGGTCGAGGGCCTGACCGCCCGCGAGATCGAGGTGCTGCGGCTGATCGCGGCGGGCCTGTCGAACACCGAAATCGCCCGCACCCTGGTGGTCAGCGAGGCGACCGTGAAGACCCACGTGAACCACCTGTTCGCCAAGGCCGGGCTGCGCGACCGCGCGCAGGCGGTCGCGTTCGCCTACCGGGCGGGCATCGCCGGGTGATCCCTCACGGCGCGGGCGGGATGTTCGCGTTGTGGTGGAACACGTTCCGCGGGTCGTACGCCGCCTTGATCCGGGCCAGGCGCTCGTACTTTTCGGGCCCGGACGACGTCCGGACGCGGTCGGCTTCGTACTCGGCCATGAAGTTCACGTAGCCCGCCGAGTTGGACGAGAACGGCACCAGCGCCTCCCAGAACTCGCGCACCCAGGCGCGGTCCACGGCGTACGGCTCCGGCTCGGCCGCGAGCGAGTCGATGTTGATCAGGATGCTTTCGCGCCGCGGACCGCCGAACGCCGTCGCGTCGTCGGCCACCTCCGTGAAGGCGCCACGCATCGAGAAGATCGGCATGATCGACAACGGGGACGTCTTGCGCGGCAGGAAATCCGCGATCACCTCGATGACCTCGTCGGTGAAGCCGTCGGCGTAGGCGGCCTTCTCGTAGGCGAGGATGCCCCACGGCGCGGCGCCGTCGAGCATCCGCTGCAGCTCGACGTACGGGATCGGCGAGACGAATTCGAACAGCGGCGTCGGCCCGGATCGCGCCGCCCGGACCGCCCCGGCGTGCTGCTCCTCCCCCTCGAAGCCGGCGATCAGCAGGGCGTAGCCCGGCCGGAACCGGAACAGCTCCGGGACGAACGGCGCGGGCGGCGCGTTCAGCCCGGCCACCAGCACCCCCAATTCTCCCGGCAGCGCCCGGAGCAGCTCGCGGGCGTGGTGCAACGCGGCCACGCCGTCGTCGAGCCCGTAGAAGAACAGTCCCAGGTGGACGATCGGGCCGACCGGGTGCAGCCGGAACTCGAACTCGGTGACGACGCCGAAGTTGCCGCCGCCCCCGCGCAGCGCCCAGAACAGGTCGGGGTGCTGCCCGGCGGACACGCGCAGGATCTCGCCGTCGGCGGTGACGAGCTCGACCGAGACCAGGTTGTCGCACGACATCCCGTACTTGCCGGTGAGCCAGCCGAAGCCGCCGCCGAGGGTCAGCCCGCCGACGCCGGTGTGGCTGATCGTGCCGCCGGGTACCGCGAGCGCGTGCTCCTGCGTGGCCGCGTCGAGCTGCGCCCAGGTCGTCCCGCCACCGCAGCGGGCGGTCCGGCCGTCCGGGTCGACGTCGATCGCGGCGAGGGAGCTCAGGTCGATGCAGAGACCGCCGTCGACGACCGCGGCGCCGCCGTAGTTGTGCCCACCTCCGCGCACCGAGACGTCGAGGCCGGCTTCGCGCGCGTACGCGAGCGAAGCCGCCACGTCCGCGGGCCCGGCGGGCCGCACCACCACCGCGGGGCGGCGGTCGAGGTCATGGCGGGTCCTCTCGCAGCGGACGGAACGCCGGTAAGTCGCCTGACCTGCGACGATCGTTACATTGAGTGATCGTCGACGCGGACAGTGACCAGCCGCTGCGTGAACCCGGCTTCGACCAGCCTGCCGAACGCCCGCTCGACGCCGGGCGGGATGCGCTGCGGGATCGCGAAGCCCCGCTCGGCGTACTCGGTGATCCGCTGGGTCTCGCCGACGAGCATGCCGATCACGCGATCGGCGTCTTCTTCCCCGCTGACGTGGTCCTCGAACGACGCCGCCTTCGACGCGCACACGACGTCGACGCCGGGCCAGAGCCGCTTGGCCGTCGCGTAGGCACGGCGTTGCTGGTACGGCCGCGTCACCAGGGTCACGGACCGGATGCCGCGCCCGGCCAGCAACCGGCGCGTGAACACGATGTTCTCCCCCGTGTGCCGGGCCTCGGGCTCGACCAGGATCGCCTCGTCCGGCACCCCGAGGTCCAGGGCGATCTCGCGGTAGTGGACCGCTTCGCCGCGTGGGAAGCGGTCCACCGTCGTCGGGGCGTTGGCGCCGGTGAAGACGATCAGCGGGAAGCACCCGGCGTGGAACAGCTCGGCGGTGTGGACGGCCACGCCGGGATCGCGGCTGCCGAGCCCGATCCCGGCGTCCGACCGCCGCGGTCCGTGCCGCAGGTCGTGGTAGTCCCACAGCGTGCGGACATCGGCCCGGAGGTGCTCCGGCAGCATCAGCCGAACGCGGCCCGCAGCGCCGGCTTGCCGCCCGTGACCGGAAGCGTGACCGACGACTTCGTGAGGTCGAGCGCGAGTCCGGCGCCCGGCTTCGGGCGCAGCGTGTAGTCGTGGTCGCTGGAGGCGAGCAGGAACTCGAGCCGGTGGCCCGCCGCGAGGACGTAGTCCTTCGGCATCAGGTCGACGCCGATCCGGTAGGCCCGCCCGGGCGTGATCGGCTCGGTGCGGGCGGGCGAGGTGCGGTTCTGCGGGTCGGTCCAGCCCCGGCTGATCACGTGGGACGTGCCGTCGGGGGCGCGGTCGAGCAGGATCGCCGAGACGTTCGCGGCGGGCCGGTCGAACGCCAGCGCCAGGTCGGCGCGAGCGGTGCCGGAGAGGCGTACGGCCTGCTTCGCCGCCGGAGTCGCGTACAGCAGGCGGTTGCCGGATGACGCCAGCCCGGCCAGCTGCTCGATCGTCTTCGACGAGTCGTCGGCGAGGGTTTCGGCGGCCGCCGTGCCCGGCACCGGGGTGCGCGTGTCGATCGTGCCCTTCGAGCGGCCGCCCGGCCACGGGTACACGCGGACGTCGGTGGTGCCCGGCGCCGGCCAGTCGGCCTCGTCGGTCCACGACAGGTCCTCGCGCTGGATCGTCGCCTTCGGCTCGTTCTGGATGCCGTTGTCGATGCCGTAGAGGTAGTGCGACATCCACTTGTTCAGCGTCGCGAGCCAGACGTCGCGGCGCAGCGAGTACGGGTCCGCGTGCCCGGACTGGTGCAGCCAGATCTTGTGCTCGACACCGCGGGCCTTCAGCGCCTCGTACCAGGTCGCGACCTGCTCGGTCTTGACGTTCCAGTCGTTGAGGCCGTGCACCGCGAGCACCGACGCGCGCACCTTGCCGACGTCGTCGCGGTAGTTGCGGACGTCCCAGAACGGCGTGTAGTCGCCGGTGACCCGGTCCTGGTCGCGGGTCAGCCCGTCGATCACCGGGCGGCAGACCTGCCGGTCGGCGCGGGTGTACACGTACTCGGCGAGCACGTCGGCGTCCTCGCCCTGGAACCCGCCGGCGGCGACGACCGCGCCGTCGTGGCGGTAGTACTCGTACCAGCTGGAGATGGCCGCGATCGGCACGATCGTCTCCAGGCCGGCGACACCGGTGCTCGCGACGGCGTTGGGCAGGGTTCCGTTGTAGGACACGCCCATCATGCCGGTCTTGCCGGTGCTCCAGTCCGCCTTCGCCGCGGCGCCGGCCGAGTCGCGTGCGCTCGTGCGGCCGTTGAGCCAGTCGACGACCGAGCGGGCGCCGATGGTCTCGTTGACGTCACCCGTGGTCGGGCAGCCGGTCGAGAGGCCGGTGCCGAGCGACTCGCCGTAGACGACGGCGAACCCGCGCGCGGTGAAGTAGTCCTGGTAGCGCCAGGTGATCGGGGCGGCAGGCCCGACGCCGTGCGCGGCGACGCGCGGGCCTTCCGGGCCGCGGGCGTACCCGGGCGCGGACAGCTCGACGTCGACGTCGTGGTTGGCGACGTCGTTGCCACCGGCGTAGTACGGGCTGGCCTGGTAGACGACGGGCACCTTCAGGCCCTGCTGGGTCGCGCGCGGGCGCACGACCTGGGCGTGCACGAGGTCGTCGGCGCCGTCGTGGTCGCTGTCGACCGGTGCGGTGACCCAGACGTCTTCGCGGACGACGTCGGCCGGGTCGAACACCGGTTGCGCCTGGCCGCCGGTGAAGACCGGGGCCGGTGGCGCGGCTTCGGCGATGCCCGCGGTCAGCGGCAGCGCGAGGACGGCGGCGAGCAGGACGGCGGCTTTCACTCAGGACCCCCAAGCCGGGCGAAGCGGACGACTGAAGACACTTCCGGTCCGCCCGCGGGGGTGTCAAGAGACTAACGTCGGAGGCATGCCGACCGTGGAAGCGCCGATCACCGCCGTGACCGTCTACCCGCAGCGTGCGCGGATCACCCGCCGGGGCAAGGCTCCGCTCGACGGCGGGCCGCGCCTGGAGTTCGCCGGGCTGCCCGTGGCCCTCGACCCGGGCTCGGTCCGCGTCACCGGCAGCGGACCCGCGCTGATCACCGGCGTCGACGTCCGCACCGAGTGGCACGCCGACCCGGCCGACCCGGCGTTGCAGGCGCTCGTCGAACAGCGGCGTGCCGATCAGGCCACGCTCGACGGCGTCGTGGACGACGAAGCGGCTGAGACGATGAAGGTGGATCTGCTGACTTCGCTCGCGAAGCGCAGCGGCGGCAGCTTCGCGAAGGCACTGGCCAACGGCACCGCCGAACCCGCGCGCGTCGCGGAGGTGACGGACGCGCTGAGTTCGCGGCTGGCGTCGGCGTTGAAGGCGCGCCGGGTGCTGAGCGAGCGGATCGCGCGGCTGCGCGAGGACCTCGCCGCGCTCGACCGGCGGATCGAAGCGCACGACAACCGGCCCGGGCGGGACAGCACCTCGGTGGTCGTCGAGCTCGAGATCTCGGACCCGGGCGCGGAAGCCGAGCTGGAACTGTCCTATGTGGTCGCCAACGCGACCTGGGAGCCGGGCTACGACATCCGGGTGCGCGGCGCCGACGTCACCGTGGTGTCGTACGGGCTGGTCAGCCAGCAGACGGGCGAGGACTGGCCGGAGTGCGAGCTGGCGCTGTCGACGGCCCGGCCCGCGGTGTCGGTGGTGGTGCCGGAACTTTCGCCGTGGTACCTGGACCGCGTCCTCCCGGCGCAGGACACGTACATGGCGTCGGCCGCGTACGGGGGCGCGGGCGGCGGGATCGCGGAGAACGCCGTCCGACGGCAGTTCGCACCGGCGGCTCCGGCGATGGCGCCCAAGGTGGCCTCGGTCGAGCAGGGCACGACGGCGGTCACCTACCGCCCTTCGCGGCCGGTGGCGGTGCCTTCCGGCGCACAGGGACACCGGACGACGTTGGCACAGCTTTCGCTTACGGCCGACCTGGGCTACGTGACGGCGCCGGTGCTGGCGGAGGAGGCGTACTTGCGCGCCACGGTGGAGAACACGTCGGAGCACGCCCTGCTGCCGGGACGGGCTTCGGTGTTCCACGACGCGGAGTTCGTCGGGACGACCGTGCTGGAGCCTTGGGCGCCCGGGGAAGAGCTGGAACTGGCGTTGGGTGTCGACGACCGGATCCGGGTGGAGCGGGAGCTGGTGCGGCGGACGGCATCCAAGGCGACTTTGTCGGGGCAGAAGCGGCGCGAGGCGGAGTACCGCATTTCGGTCGTGAACCACGGGCCGCGTTCCGCTGTCGTGACCGTCCTCGACCAGGCGCCGGTTTCGCGGGACGACACGATCACGGTGAAGGAGGTGAAGACGTCGCCGGACCCGGTCGAGACGTCGGCGCTGGGTGAGTTCACGTGGAAGCTGACGCTGGCGCCCGGGGCCGCGGGCGAAGTGAAGCTCTCTTACCGCGTGGATGTCGCGAAGGGCGTGGAGCTGGCGGGCTGGCGGGAGTAAGCAGCTTTTCCTACGCCGAGAAAGAAGATTTCGCAGAGCAGCCTGACGAAACCGTGATTTCGACCTTGCTGCCTGGTGATTGGCCTACCGGAAAAACACAAGAGTCGAAAACTCCGCACACTGTAACAGCCCCCGGCCAGTGAGCGACCATGGATGCACAGGTCAGCACCCATGAGGAAAGAAGGGGCAATGCCAAACCCGGAGGAGCTCGTTTGGCAGCTCATGCTGAAAGGTGCGGCGGCCCCGTTCAAACTCGTCAGGAGTGCTTTCGCCGCCGGTGCACGGGCGAGTTCGAACGCCTCGGCCAGAGCCGCGACGAGAGTACCCCGCGCGGTTCTGCGGCGTGGTTTGCTGGCACCGGGCGATCCACCGCCGCCGCCCGGTCTCGACCTCCTCGACTATCGCGCGACGGCCACGGCTGCGGACGTCGGTGCGCTCACCGGCGGCCCGGTGCCCCTCGGGCGGTTCCTCGACTGCCGCCACGGACTTGCGCAACCGATCGGGCTCCGGCCGGAAGATCTGCTGAAACACGCGGCGGTGATCGGGCCTCCCGGGTCCGGGAAGACACACAGCATCATCGTGCCCTGGATCGTGAGCCTGCTTCGCGCCGGCTGCAGCGTCGCGACTGTCGATGTCAAGGGCGATCTGCTCGGCCTGATCAAGGCCCACGCGACGAGGACGGGCGGTCCCACCGGCGCGCGCCTCTGGCTGTGGGACTACTCGGGCGCGCCCTCACATCGCTGGAACTGGCTGGCCGAAGCCGGTGACCATCGAGCCGTCGAAGCCGCGGTCACCTCGATTCTGGGTAAGCAGAACAAGGCCGATCCACAGCCGTTCTTCTACCTTCGGGACGTGCGCTGGCTCCGGGCCCTGATCAGGCTGACCCGCCGTCGCAGCGCGGGTCCACCCACACCGGCTCAGCTCGTCGGCACGCTCGCCGCACAGCCGGCCTTGCAGGCAGCGCTCGTGGGCGCCTCCGTTCAGGACGAGCAGGACCTCAGGGACCTGGCCGACCTCGAGCCGGCCGAATACTCGCGTGCCTCCGCGGGGCTGTTGAACTCGCTGACGTTGTTCGCCGAACCCCGAGTACGCCAGGTGAGCGAAGCATCCGACATCCGGATGGCGGAGATCTCCGACGTTCCCACCCTGCTCGTCGGCGTGGCTCCGCTGTCCGACGGGAACCTGGGTGAAGTGCTGTCCGGCATCTTCCTCGGCCAGGTGATCATGCAGGTGCTGGCCCGGTTCGGACAGCGAAAGGCGCCGCTGTTCCTCGTCGTCGACGAAGCGCCACGCCTGAAGAACCGGATCGATTTCGAAGAGTTGCTCGCCGTCGCCCGAGGAGCCTCCGCCGGCGTGTGCCTGGCCTGCCAGGACGTCGCTCAACTCGGCGACGATGCGACCCGCTCGGCCTTGCTGACCAGTTGCGACACCTTCGTCGTGCTGCCTGGCTCGTCGAGCGAGTCGGCGACGCACTTGAGCAGGCGCCTGGGTGACCGGCTGATCGAGACGCGGACGGTGAGCCAGACGGGTGGTTCCGGGTTCGTCCCGACCTTTTCCGTTTCCGGTGCGGTGTCCACCGGGCCGGTCCTGGGAAACCGCGAAATCATGCATCCGCCATTCGGGCCGCACATCTGCGTCGTACACGCGAGGTCGGTCACGCGCGCGCCGATCCTCACCGATTTGTCACTGTAACCACGATCGAAGAATCGCAGGTGAACCATGCCCGAATTCGCCCAGAGCGAGCGTCACCCGGTTTTCCCGGTCTTCCTCGTCATCGACGTCTCGTACTCGATGGCCGGAGAACCCATCGATGCCGTCAACCGTGCCCTGCCTGAGCTGCGCGAGATGATCGAAGACGACCCGCAGGTCGGCGAGATCGCCCGGATCAGCATCATCACGTTCTCGGACATCGCGACCTCGGTCCTGCCGCTGTGCGACGTGATCCAGAGCCAGATGCCGGTGCTGTCGCCGGAGTCGGGGACGAACTTCGCCGCGGCGTTCCGGCTCGCCAAGAAGCAGATCGAAGAAGAGATCCGGGGACTGGGCAAGGGAACGCGATTCTACAAGCCGGTCGTCTTCTTCATGAGCGACGGCGAGCACATCGCTGAGGAGGATTGGCGCGGGCCGCTGCAGGAGCTTGTGGACCGGAGCTGGCGGTTCAACCCGGAAGTCGTCACGTTCGGCTTCGCCGAGGCCCGCGAGGACACTCTCGGCACCATCGCGACCCGGTTCGCGTTCGTCGCCAAGCAGGGCAAGCCCGCTTCGCAGGTCAAGGAGATCATGTCCGCGCTCACCGCGAGCATCCGGACGACCTCACGCTCGTTCGGCGAGCCTCAGGGCGGTGGCCTTCAGGTCGACGTCGACACCAGCAAGTTCACCGTCCTGCCGGTGCAGGCAGTCTGATGTCACCGTCGCGCGGACGCCACCGGGCCGACCGGACCCAGGTCCGCACCACCTCGGTGCCCGGCTGCCTTTCCGCGCCGGTCGCCGATTCCGGATGCACACCGCCCGTTCCAGCCGCCCCGCAGGAAGAACTCGTGGCACGGCCAGCGAGCAAAGACACGTTCGCAGTCGAAGACGCGCCGTTCGAGGCGCCCACCATCGGCGCCGCGGAACGGCGGTCCCAAGCCGGCCGGCTGCCGTCCGCGGTCGGCTGGTCCAGCGCCGGAATAGCCCTCGACGCGGGGCAGGCCGGGCCGTACTGGGTCAGCGCGGGGAGTCTCGTCGGCCGTGGGCACGCCTGGGCCGGCAGCACTCGCCAGGATTCCTACGCGCTGGCGTTCTCGGAGAGCGGGGGTTCACTGGTCTTGGCCGTCGCGGACGGTCTCGGGTCACGATCGCGATCCCAGCTCGGAGCGCGCCACCTGTCTGCCGCCGTGGCCCGCGAATTCGTCACTGCCGAGCAGGAATCGGCCGCGACGGACGACGAAGCGCTTCTGCTCGCAGCCATTGCCCAGGCGCAGAGCGAACTGGAGGCAGTCTGGGCGCCCGCTTACGGTGTGACGGACACCCGCGCGCTGGCTTGCACGCTCGCCGTCGTCGTGCTCCCCGCCGATCTCGGCACCCGGCCGGTGCTGGCGGCCCGCATCGGCGATTCGACGGTCTTCACCGCGACCGACGCCGAGTCGGAGCCGTTCGACGAAGTGTTTCCGCTCAGCGACGGTCCCATCAACATGGTCTCGGCGAGTCTTCCCGCCGCCGGTTTCCGCGAGGACATCGAGATCCGCCGTCTCGATCCGGCCGGCTTCAGCAAGCTGGTCCTGTGCACCGACGGCGTCGCCGACGACGTTTACGAGTCCCCCGGCGTGCGTGCGTGGCTGGCCCGGCGCTGGCGGCATCCGTGCACGGAACGGTGGATGCTGGAGAGCCTCAGCTACGCACGAGCGGGGTCCCAGGACGATCGCACCGCCGTCGTGGTGTGGCTGCGCCCGGGCACCGGGCCGGCGCGGACCCCGGACGCCGGCGAGGGGGCCGACGGTGCGGATTGACGGCCGGCACAGCTCCTACGAGTTCGAAGACGACGAGTTCGCCCGAGGTGGCGCGGCCCGCTTGTTCCGCGGCGCCGGCCGCCACACCGGTCTGGTCTACAAGAAGTATCTCGAGCCGATCCGCGACGACGAGCCGGTTGCGAAGGTGCACCAGCTCGTCGGCATCGGGCGGAAGGTGTTCACGAGAGGCCCGGTCGTGCTCGGAGGCACTCCGGAGTCCTCCGTGTGCTGGCCCACCGACGTCGAATGCGACCGGTCGGGCGCCGTCATCGGCGTCGTGATGCCGGTCATACCCGACGAATTCTTCCGCAAACAGGGCAAAGCGCGAACGCTGTCCTACCTCGTCCTGGCGCGGACGGATCCGCCCGGCTCTTCGGTTCGGGTGTCGGTGCTCATCCGGGTGGCGGAGATCTTCGCCTGGCTGGCGGCCAACAATCTGGCACACGGTGATTTCTCCGACGCGAACATCGTCTGGCGGCCGGGGCTCCAGCCGGGAGCGGTTCTGATCGACGCCGACGGGCTGCAGCCCGCGGATCGCATCGCGGACAAGGGGATGAAGACCCCGCATTGGATCGATCCTCGCGTGGTTGCGGGAGTCGTGCCGGCCCACGACCAGCTCAGTGACTGGTACGCCCTCGCGCTCTCGATGTACCGGGGCCTGCTACTGGTTCCGGGCAACCTGGACCGGCAGCCCGACGGCTCATGGCCGAAGCCGTCGCACATCCCGGCGAATTTTCCGAAGGCACTCCGGCAGCTGTTCGACCGGACGCTGGGTGCGCCACTGGACGAATCCGGACGGGCCGCCCCGGCGGAATGGGTGACCGCCTTACGAGCCGCCTACCTCGTGAACGACAGCAGGTTCGACAGGGGGGCGCTCACCGCGCTCGACCACGCGGCGGACGCCCGACGACCGCCACCTCCAACCGTCCGATTCCAACCGCTCCCCGCGGCGTTTCCGCAGCAACCCCGGGTACAACCGCCGCCGGTCCACCCGCCACCGCCGCACCGGCCACCGGCGGCCCCGTTCGCGCCACCGTTGCGGCCGCCGATGGCCCCACTGCCTGTCACTCGAGGGACCACCGCTTCCGGACGTGTCGCGAAGGTGTCGGCCGGCGTGGTTGTCGTCGTAGCGCTCGTCATCGGGCTGAACGCGACGGCGAAGACCGGCACGACCACGCAACCCGGAGGAGGCGGCGGCGTGCGCAGTACCGAGTCGTCCGAGCAGCTCACCTCGTCGTCGCCGGACACGCCGACGTCCGATACCTCGTCCCGCTCCACCAGCACCGATCCGGGCATCGCGCTACAACAGCAGGCCGAATCGGACGCAGCCGGTGTCGAAGCACTCGCCGGACAGTGGGTCCCCCAGCTCTCGTCGAAGGCGGTCGGTACGCGGGACAACGGCACGGTGTACGACAACGCCTCGATCCTCGACCACTACCGCACGCTGAAGAGCTCCTATTCCAGCGTTTTGCTGCTGCGCTCCGACTCCTTCTCCACGTTCAAGCGGAGGGGTTTCTGGGTCGTCGTGATGCCCGAGCCCGCCAGCACGGGCCAGGCCGCCAACAGCTGGTGCGACACCCACGGCATCGACGCGAACAACTGTTTCGCCAAGCTGCTGTCCCACACCGCCGGACCGGAAGGCGCGACCCTCAACCGCTGATCCACGCAGCAAGGAGTGATCCGATGCGGTACCGGTCGATTGCCGCGCTGGCCTTCGTTGTAGGCGTCGCCGCGCTGGTGGCCGCGCGTCCCACCAACCACGGCCAGGAACCGCCTGTCCAATCCGGTCGTCCCGACGTGACCGCCACGTCACCGGCCGCGGCCGGTCAGCGGCCGCCCTGGCACCACGAACTGCTCGGCGGGAACGCGGAATACTGCGCTTCGGCCGCGGCACGAACACTCGACCTGCCCACACTGACTTGGCAGTTGTTCCTGATCGGAACGCCATTGGGGGCGAAGCAGCCCGCCATGCCCGAGCCCGGCGCGGGCGGATTCCTGCTGACGGGGAGAAGTTCAGCCGGTGTGAACGAAATCGCGCGATCGACCGCCGCTCTGTCGGACGGCAGTCCGACCCACATCAGGCCGTTGGTGGCAGTCGATCAGGAAGGCGGCTCGGTGCAGGCGTTGCGCGGTCCCGGCTTCAGCCTCATTCCGCCGGCCACCGTCCAAGGCAGCTGGCCGGGCGGTGACCTTCGTGCCGCCGCACGGCGCTGGGGCACCGAACTCGCGCAAGCCGGGGTCTCTTTGGACCTCGGTCCGGTGGTCGATGTCGTGCCAGCAGATCGCGCGAAGGCCAACGCGCCGATCGGCGCCTTGAACCGGCAGCTCGGCAGCGACGTCCCGACGATCGTGACCGCCGCGAAGGCGATCAGTTCGGGACTGCGAAGCGCCGGGGTCGGTGTGGTGTACAAGCACTTTCCGGGGTTGGGGATGGTTTCGGCCAACACCGACTACCGGCCGGACGTGGTAGATCCGGTCACCGGGACGGACAGCCCCTCGGTGGAGGTGTACCGGCAGGCCCTGTCGGCGAGCGATGCCTCGGTCATGGTCTCCACGGCCGTGTACAGCCGGCTCGATCGGCAGCAGCCCGCCGCATTCTCGAAGCCGGTCGTCACCCGCCTTCTCCGCTCCGAACTGACGTTCGGCGGCGTCGTGATCTCCGACGACCTGGCCAACGCGAATCAGGTGTGCGGCGTGCCGGCGCCGGATCGGGCGATGCGATTCCTGTCGGCCGGAGGAGACCTTGTCATCGCCGCCGACCCACGGATCGGAAAGGCGATGCACCAGCAGGTCGCCCTGACGGCGGCGGAGGATCCCCGGTTCGCCGAACAGGTTCGTGCCAGCGCGCTGCGCGTGCTGGCTCTCAAGGCTTCGCTCGGTCTGATCGATTGCCGGGCCTTGGCCCGATGAGGGACGGAGGTGTCCGGTTGGACAGCGCCAAGCTACTGCCGATCGGCTTCGGCGTCGGCGACATGTGGGAGGGCGACGCCGATTCCACCCGGCTCAGCAGTCACGTGATCCGGGCCGGTGGGGATTTCCTCCAGCTCAGTCCCTTGTCCTATGACATCTGGTGGCAGGCCCGTTTCCGGCGCGAGCCGGGAGAACTGATCGAGTGGGTATCCGGCCAGGGCGTTCCCAGCCCGGCGGCCGAAGTCGAGACGCTGTTGTCCCGCGGGCTCCTGGTGGTTCTGCGAAGGGACATCGGGCCCTTCGCCCGCGACCACCGGATGACGTCTGCCGGACTCGGCGGTGGCCGGCAAGGCGACGGAACCATGCTCGTGCTCGGCGCCGATACCCGTCCCTTGCTCCAAGTCGACCCGGTGACCTACCTCGCCTGGTCGCTCGCCGACGGCTCGACGGTCGGCGAGATCGCCCGGCAGATCGCCGGGAATGACTCGTCGTGCCTCGAGAGAGTGCTGGCTCTGCTCGCCGAAGCACTACCCGTTCTGGTCGCCCACGGCGCGCTGATCGTCGATCGAAAGCGGTGAGACGACGATGAACAGGGACCAGTTCACCGCCACCTCGCTGAAGGTGGTGTCCACGCTGTCCGCCAAGGCCCGGGTGGCGGCCGCAAGCTCGGCGGTCTACCTCCTGGCGAGCGGGCGGGCCGCACAGGGCGCGGCCGCCTCGGCCGTGGCCCCGCTGCTCAAGGAACTGAGTGACCACACGCTGAAAGCAGCCCGGAAGTACAGCGCCCGGGCCGCCCGCAGTGCCCGGAGGAGCCAGGTCGAACCTCTACGACGGCAAGCCGACGCAGGCGCGACGAGCAACCCGCCTCGCTCCGAGCGCAAACAGCGGTCTCCGGAGCAGCCACGACGCCGGGATCGTCGCTGATGCTGCTCCGGCCGGCCCCTAGCCCTGGGAGATGTAGGCCTGCAGTTGTTCCTGGCTCTGCTCCAGCTGTTCCATCCGGTTCTTCACGACGTCCCCGATGGACACGATCCCGGCCAGCCGGCCCTCGGCCAGGACCGGGACGTGGCGGATGCGGCGTTCCGTCATCAGGACCGACAGCTGGTCCACCGAGTCCTCCGGGCCGCAGCTGGCCACCAGTTTCGTCATGATCTCCGACACCGGGCCGTCGAGCAGGGCCGGGCCGTGTTCGTGCAGGCGGCGGACGACGTCGCGTTCCGAGACGATTCCCGCGATCGAACCGTCCGGGGCGACGACCACCATCGCGCCGACGTTGTGTTCGGCCAGTCCGGCCAGCAGCGTGGTCACCGTCGTCTCCGGGGTGACCGTTGCGACCGCCGACCCCTTCGTGCGCAGCAGATCCGCAATCCGCATGGCGATCCTTCCCGTCGGTGAGCTGGATCACCACAGGTTAGGGCCCTCCGGCGCCCCGCGAAAGTCCGGCAAACGGGGCGTCTTCGTGGTAAGGGTGGCGATTCAGCCGAGCCGTTCGGCCAGGCCGTCGAGGGCCAGCCGGATCCCGGCCGCGTAGTCGTCGTCGCCGAGGGCGTCCAGGCGCGCGCGGGCCAGCGCCAGCTGTTCGCGCGCCGCCGGCAGGTCGCCGAGCTTGCGGTAGTCCTCGCCCAGGTTGAGGTGCAGCGACGGGTAGAACCCGCGCACCGCCAGGGACGAATGGTATTCCCTGGCCCGCGAGTCGGTCAGCGAATCCGCCGCCGCCAGGGCCCGCAGGTCCCACTCGAGTTCCTCGGCCGGGTCGTCGCAGACGTCGGCCATGTGGTGGGCCAGCGCGACGCGGTGCAGCGGGTCGCCGTCGTCGCCGATCGATGCCCACAGCTGCGCGAAGGTCGCGTACGCGCCGGCGCGGTCGCCGCCGATGTGCTTCCGCAGACCGGCGTCGATCGCCACCATCACGTCGTCGGTCATGCCACTCCTTCGTCCGCCAGCGCCCGCAGCCGGGCCAGTCCGGGCTCGATCCGCTCGGCCGCGACCGCACCGTAACCGAACACCAGGCCGTGCCGCCGCTCCCCCACGCCGAAATCCCCCAGCGAGTACAGCCGCACGCCCCGGCGGCGAGCGGCGCGGACCAGCGGGCCGCAGTCCGCCGGCGCGACCGCACTGAGGTGCAGGCCCGCCGTCGACGGCAACGGCGTCAGGAAGTCCGCGAAGTCCCGGGCGAGCACCGCCGAGAGGAGCTCGTGCCGGGCGCGGTAGACCTTCCGCATCCGCCGGACGTGCCGGGCGAACCCCCCTTCGGCCATGAACGCCGCCAGCGCCGCCTGCTCGACGTTCGGTGCGTGCCAGTCGGTGAGGTAGCGGGCCTTGACCAAGGCGGGCACGAGCGCCGGCGGCGCGATGAGGAAACCCAGGCGCAGCGCCGGCGAGAGCACCTTCGAGAACGAGCCGACGTACACGACCCGGCCACGGGAATCGAGGCTGTGCAACGGTTCCAGCGGGCGTCCGGTGTAGCGGAACTCGGTGTCGTAGTCGTCCTCGACGAGCACCGCGTCGTTCCGCTCGGCCCAGTCGAGCAGCTCCAGGCGGCGGTCCAGCGACATCGACAGGCCGAGCGGGTACTGGTGCGACGGCGTCACGTACACCAGCCGCGTCCCCGCCGGGATGGCGTCGACCACGATCCCGGACGCGTCCACCGGCACCGGCGCGACCCGCACCCCGCGCGCGCCGAGCACCAGCCGCGGCGGCGGGTACCCGGGGTCCTCGACGGCGGCGAGGTCGCCGGTCCGCAGCAGCACCCGCGCGACGAGATCGGTCGTCTGCTGCGCCCCCGCGGTGACGACGACCTGCGCCGCACCGGCTCGGACGTCCCGGGAAACGCCGGCGTGCCGGGCGATTTCGGCACGCAGCGCGGCGTGGCCCTGCGGGTCGCCGTAGGTCATCAGGTCGGCCTGGCCGGCCCGCAGCCGCTGTGTGATCAGCCGCCGCCAGGTGTCGAACGGGAACAGCGAGAGGTCGGGGACGCCGGGCCGGAAGTCGAACTCCGGCGCCGGGGCGAAGGGCGCGGGCGGCGGCGGGACGGCGTCCCACTCCGGCAGCGGCCGCACACCCGGAACGTCCGGCACCGGCTCGGGGGAAGCCGGCGACGCCGTGACGAACGTGCCCGCGCCGACGCGAGCGGCGAGGAACCCTTCGGCGGTGAGCCGGTCGTAGGCCGCGCTGACCGTCGTCCGGGAGACCGCCAGCCGCTGCGCGAGCTCGCGGGTCGGCGGCAGGGCCTCACCGGGCCGGATCCGGCCAGCCAGGATCGCCGCGCGGAGCTGCCGGTAGATCGCGTCGCGGTGGCCGCGCGTCCCGCTCAGGTCGATGTGGATCTCCACCCGGTCAGTCTAGATTGGCACACAAAGCTTGCCGCGGTTTTGGCACTGTTCGTGGTCCGCTTACCCGCCTAGCGTGGCCGGCATGGATCTTCGCGAACTCGACCGCCGCACGCTGCTCATCCTCGACAAGCTCGTCGCCGGCGTGACACCCGCCGACCTCGCCCGCCCCACCCCGTGCGCCGGCTGGACCCTCGCCGATCTGCTCCGCCACCAGGTCAGCGAGAACCACGCCTTCGCGACGGCGGCCCGCGAAGGCTCGGCGCCGGACTGGGACGCCGGTGTCCTCGGCGACGACGCCTACGCCGCGTACCAGGCGTCCGTCGACGACTTCCTCGACGCCTTCGCCGGCGACGCCGTGCTGGAGCGGCAGCTCACCATCAACCACTTCGGCACGTTCCCCGGCTCGATCGCCGCGCACATGCACCTGGTCGACACGGTCGCGCACGGCTGGGACCTGGCCCGCACGCTCGGCCTGCCCTACGAGCCGGACGCCGAAGCCGTGTACATCGCCTCGAAGCTGGCCGAACGGATCCCGGACGAAGGCCGCGAGAAGAACGGCTCGTTCGCCCGCAGCGTCGAGGTCCCCGCGGACGCGAGCCCGCTCGACCGGTTCCTCGCCCTCCTCGGCCGCGACCCCGCCTGGACCCTCAGCTGACCTCGCCGACCGGGGCGCTCCACGTGTCGCACGCCTTCGTGGCCTTGCCGTCGTAGCCCGCTTTCGCCCAGGACAGCTGGTGCTCGCGCGAGCCGTGGGTGTCGCTGTTGTTGGCCCGGCCGTAGTCGGCGACCGCGGCGTTCGCCAGCGATCGGCTGATCGAGCCCGTGCCGGCGACGGCCGCCAGGAACAGCGCGCCGAAGCAGTTCGCCTGGAGCTCGATCCGGCGCACGACCTCCTTGTCGGCCGCGCTGTCCTCGTCCGGCGAGGTCATCTTGTCCGCCGCCGCGGAGAGGATGCCGCTCTCGCGCTGCACGTGGTGGCCGTACTCGTGGGCGAGCGTCGCGATGTGCCGGGCCTTGTTGAGCCCGGCGTCCGACAGCATCCAGTCGGTCGGGGCGTAGATCGTCGTGTCACCGCCGCAGTAGTAGGCGACGGCTTCGCTCTCCGCCGGCGCTTCGCCGCACGAGCTGTGCTCCGGCAGCGTCACCGACACGGTGGCGGTCAGCGTCGGCTCGTTCGCCTTCTCGAGCGCCGGGCGCCACGACTGCTCCAGGCAGCCGACGAGCGCGCCGTAGTAGGCCTTGAGCTGTTCGGCCGCCCGGCCGAGTTCGGGCAGGGTGCAGGTGGCGGGCCCGGGGCTGATGCCGTCGCCGAGCAGGGGGTTGCGCGCCAGCTCCGGCACGGCCTTCGGGGGCTTGCCGGTGCCGCCGTATGCCCGGCCCGGATCGGCGCCCTGCACAGCGAACGCGCGGCCGTCCACCCGGTGCGGGATGGTGGCGGCGATCAGGGAGAAGGCCACCACGACGATCAGGACCCCGGTGACGGCACCCCAGAGCCGGTTGCGCGGCGGGGCGATCGGGACCGGCGGGGCCGGGGCCCAGCTGGGCGCCCACGGATTCGGCTCCGGCGCCCACGCGGGCTCGGGCGGCCGGGCCGTCCCCGGCCACGGCGGTTCGGCCTCGTTCACGGTCTCCCCCTGCTGTGTGGCACCAGCATACGGACACCCCGGGAGGCAGGGATCACGAAACGAAAACGCCACCGGGTGGCCGCGCTGCCCCTCACCGGGCGAGACTGTCGGCATGAGTGTCGAGGACCCTTACCTGTGGCTGGAAGACGTGACCGGCGACGACGCGCTCGGCTGGGTGCGCGCCCGCAACGACGAGACGCTGGCCGAACTGACCGCCGGCGCGCGGTTCGCCGAACTGCGCGACGAACTGCGCGAGGTGCTCGACGCCGACGACCGGATCCCGTACGTGCGCCGCCGCGGCGAGTTCCTCTACAACTTCTGGCAGGACGCGAGCCACCCGCGCGGCCTGTGGCGGCGGACGACGCTCGAGTCCTACCGGCAGGCCGAGCCCGAGTGGGAGCTGCTCCTCGACGTCGACGCGCTGGCCGAGGCCGAAGGCGAAAACTGGGTCTGGCAGGGCGCGACCGTGCTGCGGCCGGACTACCGGCGCGGCCTGGTCGAGCTGTCCCGCGGCGGTGCGGACGCGACGGTCGTGCGCGAGTTCGACCTCGACGCGCACGAGTTCGTCGCGGACGGTTTCACGGTCCCGGAGGCGAAGACGCGGATCGGCTGGATCGACGTCGACCGCGTCTACATCGGAACGGATTTCGGTCCCGGTTCGCTGACCAGCTCCGGGTACCCGCGGCTGGCCAAGGAGTGGCGCCGCGGCACGCCGCTCTCCGAAGCCGTCACGGTCTTCGAAGGCAAGCCCGACGACGTCTCGATCGGCGCGTCCCACGACCCGACCGAAGGCTTCGAACGCGACTTCGTCAGCCGCGCGATCGACTTCTACCGCTCGGAACTGCACCTCAAGACGTCCGGCGGGCTGGTCAAGATCGACATCCCGGACGACGCGAGCGCGTCCGTGCACCGCGAGTGGCTGCTGGTGCGGCCGCGGACGGCGTGGACCGTCGGCGGCACGGAACACCCGGCAGGCTCGCTGATCGCCATCCTCTTCGACGCCTTCATGGCCGGCGACCGGGACTTCACGACGCTGTTCACCCCCGACGAGCACACCTCGCTGAGCTACTGGGCCTGGACGCGCCACCACCTGCTGCTCGGCACGCTGCGCGACGTCCGCACCGAGCTGCGCACCCTCACCCCGGGCCCGGACGGCTGGCAGGAGGCGCCGCTGGCCGGCGGCCCGGAGTTCGGCAGCGCGGACATCTTCGACACCGATCCCGACGTCAGCGACGAGTACCTGATCGACTCCAGCGGCTTCCTCCAGCCGTCGACCCTGAGCTACGGCCACGTCGGTGAAGAGGTCGAAGTCCTGAAGCAGGCTCCGGCGTTCTTCGACGCTTCGGACATGAGCGTCGCGCAGTACTTCGCGACGTCGGAGGACGGCACGAAGATCCCGTACTTCGTCGTCCGGCCGTCCGGCGCCGAGGGCGGCCCGACGCTGCTGACCGGCTACGGCGGCTTCGAGGTCTCGCTGACGCCGTCCTACAGCGGGATGATCGGCCGCGGCTGGCTCGCCCGCGGCGGGACGTACGTCGTCGCGAACATCCGCGGCGGCGGCGAATACGGGCCCGGCTGGCACACGCAGGCCATCAAGGCCGAGCGTCACCGCGTGTACGAGGACTTCGCCGCGGTGGCCGCGGACCTGGTGGAGCGCGGCATCACCACGCCGGCGAAGCTCGGCATCCAGGGCGGCAGCAACGGCGGCCTGCTGATGGGCGTGATGCTGACGCGCTACCCGGACCGGTTCGGCGCGATCGTCAGCCAGGTGCCGCTGCTCGACATGCGCCGCTACCACCTGCTGCTGGCCGGTGCGTCGTGGATGGCCGAGTACGGCGATCCCGACGAAGCCGCGGAGTGGGAGTACATCTCGAAGTACTCGCCGTATCAGAACGTCCATAGTGGACGCACGTATCCGCCGTCGCTGTTCGTGACGTCGACGCGTGACGACCGCGTGCACCCCGCCCACGCCCGCAAGATGGTGGCGCGGATGCGTGAGCAGGGGCACGACGTCCGGTATCACGAGAACATCGAGGGCGGCCACGGCGCCGCGGCGGACAACGAGCAGCTGGCGTTCAAGTGGGCGCTGGTGTTCGAGTTCCTGTGGGAGCAGCTCACGAAGTGAGCCGCGCGAGCACGACGCCGCCGACGATCAGGGCCAGCGCCGCCACCCGGCCGACGCTCAGCGGGTCCTTGGTCACGACGACGCCGAGCACGATCGCGCCGACGGCGCCGATCCCGGTGAACACCGCGTAGGCGGTGCCCACTCCGACGGTGTCCATCGCGCGCGACAGCAGGTACACCGCGGCGGCGCCGAGCACGAAGCACAGGAGCGTCGGCCACGGCCGCGTGAAGTTCTCCGTCGGCTTGATGCTCTGCGACCAGGCGATCTCGACGAGCCCGGCGAGGACGAGCGTCACCCAGCCCATCAGAGCGCCGCCAGCGCGGCTTCCCGCGAGGCGACGCGCTCGCCTTCGCGCGCGGCCAGGTGCGGGTCGACCAGGGCGTTGGTCAGCTCGGCGTGCACGAACCGGACGTCGCCGACGTCGTAGTGCCCGGCGATGAAGTCCCGCAGGTAGCGCTCGTGGTGGTCGAACGGCGCCCGCGGCGTCCCTTCCGCGTACGTCCCGCCCCGCGCGCCGGCGATGACGAACTTCTTGCCGCGCAGGGACATCTTCGGGAACGTCACCTGGTCGATCCAGGCCTTCAGGGCGGCCGGGATCGAGAAGTTGTACATCGGCGCGCCGATGAGCACGACGTCGGCTTCGAGCAGTTCGGCGAGCAGCGGCTCGACGATCGCCCACGCCTTCTTCCGCTCCGGCGTGCTGACGACATCGGCGTAGTGCGCGGGGTCGGTGATCCCCGCGGCGAGCAGGGCGTCACAGATTTCGGTCCACGCCTCGCCGATCACCGGGACCGGGTCGGCGGCGAGGTCGCGGTAGGTCCGGGTGCCCGCCCAGGTGGCGGCGTACCGGGCGGACAGCTCGCGGGAGAACGACGAGCGGCGGGCGCTGGAGTCGAGGTGCAGCAGGTGGGACACGATTTCCTCCTCAAGTGGACACGGCGTCCGCTTGAGTCAACTGGACGCCCTGTCCGGATATTCCCTAGGCTGGCGCCCATGCCCGAACGCGCCGACGCGGCCCGCAACCGCGCGAAGATCCTCGCGGCGGCCGAAGAGCTGTTCACCGCCCGCGGCGCGGCAGAGGTGACGATGGAGGACATCGCGCGGGCGGCCGGCGTGGGCCGCGGAACGCTCTACCGCCGTTATCCGGACCGCGCGGCGATCGCGGTGGCCCTGCTGGACGAGCACGAGCGGCGCCTGCAGGAGGCGCTCCTGCGCGGCGACCCGCCGCTGGGCCCGGGCGCACCCCCGGCCGCCCGCCTGGCGGCGTTCTACGAGGCGATGGTCGGACTGCTGGAGCGGCACGCGCCCCTGGTGCTGGGGGCCGAGGTGGGCCACTCCCGCTTCACGACCGGCGCTTACGGGTTCTGGCGCACGCACGTCCGCGTCCTGGCGGAGGCGGCGGGCGCGCCGGACCCCGACGTGCTGGCCGACGTGCTGCTGGCCCCGCTGGCACCGGAGCTGTTCCTGCACCAGACGTCTCGCGGGGTGCCGGCGGAGCGGATCACCGCGGCCCTGCGGCAGCTGGCCGGCCTCCTTTAGAAGAGCCCGCGCGGCCGGGCGCGCTTCGGGGTGTACCGCGGTCCCGGTTTCGGCTGCTCGCCCCGGATCCGCGCGAGCGCGGCTTCGAACGCGGTGAGCACGTCGGCGACGAAGACGAGCCTCCCGACACCGAGGCGCCGCAAGGCCGCGCCGTGGTCCGCGGCGACCGTGGCCGCGACGCCGAGCAGCAGCACCCGCCACGCGCCGAACACCGCCGCCCGGGCGGGCTTTCCCAGCCCGCGGAAGGCGACCTCGAGCCGGTGGCAGTGGAACGGCACGTGCCGCTCCTCATCGGCGAGGATCCGCGCGGCGACCTGCGTGACCAGCGGATCACCGCCGCCGTCCCGCAGGGCGCGGTAGTACCGCAGGGCGACGACCTCGGCGATGAGCAGCACCATGAGCTCCAGCCGCAGCCCGAGCGCCCGCCGCAGCTTGACGAACACGGTGTCCGACCAGTGCTTCCCGATGGTGGGCACCCCGGCGGCGGTCAGCAGCCCGGCGAGCATCCGGGCATGGTTCTGCTCCTCGGCGACGAACAGCTCGACGGCGGCGAGGTAGGTGTCGTCCCCGGCGGCTTTCGCGATGAGGTTGGCGCCGTCGCCGGCCTCGCCGACCTGGAACCGCTGCACGCTCTTCGCCACGTCGGGGTGGAGTTTCGCGCCCCGCTCCCAGGGCGGGTCTTCGCGCCGCCTGCGGCGTTCGGCCTCGGTTTCGAAGTCCTGGAGCCAGTGTGCGTAGGTCATCACACCGATGATGCCGCGCGGCGGTGGATCCGCTGGGTGGCTTTTGTGGAGATCCGGTGAAGGTTCACCCGTGCCGGACGCAGCACTCGACGTGCAGCAGCGCCAGCGGGTTCCGGCGCGAGTACGGGCTCCAGGTCCCCAGCTCGATCTCCGCGCAGCAGTGGGCGCCGGGGTCCTCGGCCAGCCGGGCCGGGGCGTCCTCGGCGAGGGCGCGCACCTGTTCGCCCTGGAATTCGTACGCCGGCCGGCTGCCGGTGACGAACAGGGTGTCGGCGGCGACCCGCCAGTGGAGGTGGTCCCGGAACCCCCGGTACCACCGCCGCGTGTGGTCCACGGGCGGGAAGGCCCGCGGCGGCAGCGTCACCTTGTGCGGCACGGGTGGGGACAGCCGGGCCCGCAGCCGCTTCCAGCCGGACACCGGGAACGCAAGGCTGTGGTGCAGCAGCACCAGATCGAGCAACCGGCCGCCGTGCTCCCCGCCGCAGTCCGGCGCGCCCGACCGCAGCGGCAGGTGGACGATGCTGCGCGGCGACCGCGCCGCCAGCCACCACGCGCAGGCGAGATCCGCCGCCGCGGCCTGGCCGACCCACAGCTGGGCCCCGTGCCGCCCTTCGGACAAGGAGGCGTGGGCGATCGGGCGCGCCGGCCGGATCACCCGGTGGTCGCGGCCGTCCAGCCGGGCCGTGCTGACCAGCGTCCGCCACTCCCGGCCGGCGAGCCGCATCCGCTGTCCCCCTTCGGCGTCCTCGGCGGCACGATAGGCGCCGGCCGGCACCGGCGGCCACCGAATTGCTTCAGCCGACGCGGGCCGCGACGCCGTCGAGGACGCAGTTCAAGCCGAACTCGAACGTCCGTTCCGCGCCCCACTCCGCGCCCTCGACCACGCGGCGCGTGAACTGCGGGTACCGCCCGCTCGCGATGATGTCGCGGATGTACGGGCCCACGCTCGCCTGCCACTGCTCCTTCGTCAGCCCGGACCGGCGCTGGGCCTGCAGCTCCGCCAGCTCTTGCGCGACCGTGCCGAAGACGTACGCCAGCACCGTGTCCACCACGGCCGCCGCCGACGTGATGTCGGCCGTCAAGCCGGCCGCCGCGGTGAGGGCCGCTTCGTGCCGGCGCAGGGAGTTCGTGCCCAGCGCCGGGCGGCCCGGGAGTTCGCCGCTCAGCCAGGGGTGCCGCAGCAGCGTCCGGCGGACCTGGTGGGCGACGCCGGCCAGGTCGGCGCGCCAATCACCGGTGATTTCGGTCTGCTCGGCGCCCTTGACCTCGTCGATCATCAGGTCGAGGAGCTCGTCGCGGCTGGCGACGTAGCGGTAGAGCGACGCCGTTCCCGAGCCGAGGTCCGCCGCGACCCGGCGCATCGAGACGGCGGGCAGCCCGTCGGCGTCGGCGATCGCGATCGCCGTCCGCACGATCTGCTCGACCCCCGGGGCCTGGCGCCGCGGGCTGCGCCGCTCCTTCGCCCACACCAGCGCCGGCTCGTCGGCCATCCTCGTTCTCCCCTCGTCCGTTGCGCGCAGCTTACCTCAGTGGATACGGTGTAGCCATACGAGAACACCGTAGCCACAACTGGGGGTACCGCATGATTCCCGTCCTCATCGCCGGCGGGGGCACCGTCGGCCTGTCCACCGCGCTCTTCCTCGCCGACCACGGTGTCGAGGCGCTGGTCGTGGACCGCGCGACCGGCCCGTCCGCCCACCCGCGCGCCACCGGCCTCGGCTTCCGCACGATGGAGTTCTTCCGCCAGGCCGGGATCGACGGCGACGTCGAAGCCGTCGCCGTCCGGCCGGCCGCCACGCTGGGCAAGATCACCGCCCCGACCCTGGCGACGGCGGACCTGCCGGACACCCCGCCCGCCGTGCCGAACAGCCCGAACCTGGCGGCGAGCGCACTGAGTCCCGGCGTGCTGCGCGGCACCTGCCCGCAGGACCGGCTCGACGCGGTGCTGCTGAGCACGCTGCGGCAGCGCGGGGCCGTGGTCGCGTACTCGACCACGCTCGTCTCGGCGGAGCAGGACGCCACCGGCGTCACCGCGGTCCTCGACGGCCCGGACGGCAGGCGGACCGTGCGCGCGAGCTACCTGGTCGCGGCCGACGGCGGCCGCAGCGAGCTGCGCGCCGCCCTCGGCATCGGCACCACCGGCCCGGGCGCGCTCGGACAGCCCCTGCTCAACATCCTCTTCCGCGCCGATCTGACCCCCCACACCAAAGGCCTGCACTTCGCGAACTGCACGATCACCACGCCCGAGTCACCGGGGATGCTGGTGACGGTCGACGGCGAGAAGGACTGGATCTTCCACACCGAACTCGGCGACGAACCGGCGGCGGCCTTCCCGCCGGAGCGCTGTCGCGCGTTGATCCGCGCCGCCGTCGGCGACCCGGAGCTGGCGGTCGAGGTGCTGAGCGTGCTGCCGTGGCGGGTGCGCGGGCTGCTGGCCGATCGATTCCGCGCCGGCCGGGTGTTCCTGGCCGGCGACGCGGCGCACGCGGTGCCGCCGCTCGGCGCGTTCGGTGCGAACACCGGCATCGCCGACGCGCACAACCTGGCGTGGAAACTGGCCGCGGTCCTCGGCGGCTCGGCGGGCCCGGCACTGCTGGACACCTACGAAGCCGAACGCCGTCCGGTGGCGGCCCTGGCGCTCGAGCAGGCGTTGCTGCGGCTCGCGGATCCGCGCCTGCACTGGGAGCAGGGCCCGGCGGCGGCCGCCGCCCGCGCCGCCGCGGGCGTGGTCAACGCCCCGATCGTGCACCTCGGCTACCGCTACGCCTCGACCGCGGTGCTCGGAGCGCGGACGGAGCTGCCGTCCACGGAAGACGTCGTCCTCGACGGCACGCCCGGCTCCCGCGTACCGCACACGTGGCCGGCCGACGGCATGTCCACATTGGACCTGGTCGGGCGGCGGCTCACGCTGCTCACCGGCCCTGGCAGCGACTGGCCCCGCACGGGAGATTTCGACGTCCGCGTCGTCGAGGACGAAGAATGGCTGCGCGTCACGGGGATCGCGGGCGGCGGCGGAGTGCTGGTGCGCCCGGACCACTTCATCGCGTGGCGAGGGCAGCCGGACGAGTTCGCCGGGGTGGTGGACCGGGTTCTGGCGCGCTGACCGGGGGCTGAGCCGGGCGGCTGTCCGCCCGGCTCAGCCGGAAAACCCCTCAGCTGCAGCCGGAGGTGGCGCCGCAGCCTTCGCAGGCGTAGCACGAGCCCGCCGGGCGCATCTTCGTTCCGCACGTCATGCAGAGCGGGGCGTCCGCCGCCTTGCCGAGGCGGAGCTCCATCAGCTCCGTCGTCGTGCGGGCTTCGCGGTGGGGGTGCTCCGGTTCTTCCGCGTGCGGCTCCGGCGACGCGTCCACTGTGGACTGCAGGGCCTCCAGGTCGACGCCGGGATTGCCGTACGTCGCCTCCACCTCGGCCGAGCGCTCGTCCGCCGAGAGGATGCCCAGCTGTGAGCGCTTCTCGTACGGCAGGTAGTCCAGGGCCAGGCGGCGGAACAGGTAGTCCATCACGCTCGTCGCGATGCGGATGTCCGGGTCGTCCGTCATGCCTGCCGGCTCGAAGCGGAGGTTGCAGAACTTGGAGACGTAGAACTCGAGCGGGATGCCGTGCTGGAGGCCGACCGAGATCGACATCGAGAACGCGTCCATCACGCCGGCCAGCGTCGAGCCCTGCTTGCCGAGCTTGACGAAGATCTCGCCGAGGCCGTCGTCCGGGTACGAGCCCGCCGTCAGGTAGCCCTCCGCGCCGCCGACCGTGAACGACACCGTCTGGCTCGGGCGCTTCTTCGGCAGGCGCTTGCGCACCGGCCGGTACTCGACGACCTTCTCCGGCTCCGCGACGTCGGCGGCCTTCTCCTTCTTCGCCGTCGACAGCGGCTGGCCGACCTTGCAGTTGTCGCGGTAGATCGCGAGGGCCTTCAGGCCGAGCTTCCAGCCCTGGAAGTAGATCTCCTCGACCTCTTCGACCGTCGCCGACTCCGGCATGTTGACCGTCTTCGAGATGGCGCCGGACAGGAACGGCTGCACCGCGGCCATCATCCGGACGTGCCCCATCGGCGCGATCGAGCGCTCGCCGACCGCGCAGTCGAACACCTCGTAGTGCTCGGGCCGCAGCCCCGGCGCGTCGACGACGTGGCCGTTCTGCGCCACGTACTCGACGATCGCCTCGACCTGCTCGGTCAGGTAGCCCAGCGCCTCGAGCGCGCGCGGCACCGTCTGGTTGACGATCTGCATCGAGCCGCCGCCGACGAGCTTCTTGAACTTCACCAGCGAGAAGTCCGGCTCGATCCCGGTGGTGTCGCAGTCCATCATGAAACCGATGGTGCCGGTGGGGGCGAGCACCGACGCCTGCGCGTTGCGCCAGCCGTGCTTCGCGCCGATTTCGATGCCCTTCTGCCACTCCTCGGTCGCCAGCGCGCGGACCGCGGCGTCGTTCGAGTGGTAGGTGCGGACGAGCTCGTTCGCCGCCGCGTGCTTGCGCATCACGCGCTGGTGCGCTTCGGCGTTGCGCGCGTAGCCCTCGTACGCGCCGACGACCTGGGCCATCTCCGCCGAACGCCGGTAGGACACGCCCGTCATCAGCGACGTGATCGCCGCCGCGAGCGCGCGGCCGCCGTCGGAGTCGTACGCGTGGCCCAGCGCCATCAGCAGCGCGCCGAGGTTGGCGTAGCCGATGCCGAGCTGGCGGAACTTCCGCGTGGTGTCGGCGATCGGCTCGGTCGGGAAGTCCGCGAAGCAGATCGAGACGTCCATCGCCGTGATGACGAACTCGACGGCGCGGGCGAACAGCGGCGCGTCGAACGTGCCCTCGGGCGTGACGAACTTCAGCAGGTTCAGCGACGCCAGGTTGCAGCTGGAGTTGTCGAGGTGCATGTACTCGCTGCACGGGTTCGACGCGGTGATCCGGCCCGACTCCGGGCAGGTGTGCCAGTCGTTGATCGTGCCGTCGTACTGGATGCCGGGGTCGGCGCACTCCCACGCGGCCTGGGCCATCGTGCGGAACAGCTTCTTCGCGTCGGTGCGGTCGAGGACCTCACCGGTGAGCCGGGCGCGCAGGCCGAAGTCGGTGCCGTTCTCGACCGCCTGCATGAACTCGTCGGACACGCGGACCGAGTTGTTCGCGTTCTGGTACTGCACCGAGGAGATGTCCGCGCCGGAGAGGTCCATGTCGAACCCGGCGTCGCGGAGGACCTTGATCTTCTTCTCTTCGCGCGCCTTGGTCTGGATGAACTCCTCGATGTCCGGGTGGTCGACGTCGAGCACGACCATCTTCGCCGCGCGCCGGGTGGCGCCGCCGGACTTGATGGTGCCCGCGGACGCGTCGGCGCCGCGCATGAACGAGACCGGCCCGGACGCGGTGCCGCCGGAGGTCAGCAGTTCCTTCGAGGAGCGGATGCGGGAGAGGTTCAGGCCGGCGCCGGAGCCGCCCTTGAAGATCAGGCCCTCTTCGCGGTACCAGTTGAGGATCGACTCCATCGTGTCGTCGACCGCGAGGATGAAACAGGCGCTGACCTGCTGCTTCGACGGCGTACCGACGTTGAACCAGACCGGGGAGTTGAAGCTGAAGACCTGGTGCAGCAGCATCCAGGTGAGTTCGTGCTCGAAGATCTCGAGGTCCTGCGGCGCGGCGAAGTAGCCGTGGTCGCGCGCGGCCTTGACGTAGGTCTGCACGACCCGGTCGATGAGCTGCTTGAGGCTGCGTTCGCGCTGCGGGCTGCCCACGGCGCCGCGGAAGTACTTGCTGGTGACGATGTTGGTGGCGTTGACCGACCAGAAATCGGGGAACTCCACGCCGCGCTGCTCGAAGTTGACCGAGCCGTCGCGCCAGTTCGTCATGACGACGTCCCGCTGCTCCCAGGTCACCTGGTCGTACGGGTGCTGCCCCTCGGTCGTGAAGACGCGCCGCACGCTCAGCCCGCCGGCGGCCTTGCCCTTCTTGCCGGTGGCCGCGCGGGCCCCCGTTCCCACGGTTTCCGTCATCGGTTGAACCCTCTCCCGCAGCGGGACGGCTCAGTCGCCGTCGTCGCGCTGATCGCTGTCCTCCTGGGCAGCAGAACCCGCCATGGCCTCACGGAGGTCGGCGATCTCCTTCTCGAAGTCTTCGACCGAGGAGAAAGAACGGTAGACACTGGCGAACCGGAGGTAGGCGACCCCGTCGAGCTCACGCAGCGGGCCCAGGATGGCCAGGCCGACCTCGTGACTCGGGATCTCCGCCAGCCCGGCGGAGCGGATCGACTCCTCCACGCGCTGCGCGAGCTGCTGCAGCGCGTCGTCGTCGACCGGCCTGCCCTGGCAGGCGCGGCGGACGCCGCTCACCACCTTGTCCCGGCTGAACTGTTCGGTGACGCCGGACCGCTTGACGACGGCGAGCACCATCGTCTCCGACGTCGTGAACCGGCGCCCGCACGACGCGCACGAGCGCCGCCGTCGGATCGCCTGGCCTTCATCCACCTCTCGCGAGTCGACGACCCGGGAGTCCGCATGCCGGCAGAACGGGCACCTCATCCGCCGATCACCTTCCCCTCATCGCCGGCCGCCCGCGATCGACGTCCTCGCGGCCACCACGCATCCAGCGCGCCTGGTGATCGTTTTGTGGACATCCGGTGGGTGAACGCCGACCAGCTGTGGACAACTGCTGTCCAGTCTACCCCAACCTGTGGACCAACTACAGCGGTGTAACTACTACATATAGCGGGCGAGCGTAGAACTCGGCGGGGGTGGGCGCAAGCGACACGGCCGGGTTCCACCTCGGCCGGGTGAGGTCTGGCCGGGCGGCACGCGAAGGCCGGACCGTGCTTCGTCCGGAACCGGATCGCCGCAGCACGGCAGCCGGGGCAGCGTCACCCTGGTGGAGCAGTGTCGAGCACCGCCGGGACCGGCGCGCGAGCGCGGCGGGACACCGCTTCCCGGCCGATCGGCGGTTTCACCGGAGCGGGTGATTCTCGCCGGACGTCATCTGCGGGACGGCATCAGGGCGCGGGGACGGCGTCGGCGACCGGGACCGTGAGCGGCAGCCCGGCCACCAGGACGGCCTCGTCCAGGCGGTTCAGCTGCTTGATCCGGGCGACCACCGCGCCGGGGTCGCTCTCCGGCGCGAATCGCGCGGCCAGCGACGCGAGCGTGTCGCCCGGTTCGACCGACACCGTCGCGGTCCGCTCCGGGACCGGGGAGTTCGCCGCGACGCCACCGCCGAAGAGCCCCAGCCCGGTGACCACCAGGCAGCTCGCGACGGCGAGGGCGGCGAGCCACGGCCAGCGCACCGGCATCCGCCGCGGCGCCGCACAGGGGGCGCCGGCCGGGCGGCGGCCCGCCACGACCCGCGCGCGCGTCGGCGGACGGTGCACCTCGCCGCGGCGACCGCGTAGGACGCGCACGGGACGAAGGGGCGCCGGGACCGGGGTCGCCGGGCGAACGTGTCCGCGTTCGGCCAGAATGGACATCCGAACCTCCTCGAAACCCTGTGTCCGCCCGTTCCCCGGACCGGGAGCGGCCCGTGGATCAAGGTCGAACAGGCGTTCTATCGAACGCCCGTGCGAAGGTCTACCACCTGCCACCGACAAAATCGAGCGGACACGGCGTGTCGATCGAACAGATGTTTGAAATCGTCGTGCCCGGGGGCTAACGTCGGTGACCAGGGCATCTGCCGGGCAGATGCCGCCCGGCGAGGCTGCCCGCACCCCGCGGGCGGCGGCCGGCGCGCAGATACGTGCAGCGAACGTCTGGGAGGCGACGCAGTGGCGAAGGAGAACAAGGCGGGCAGGACCAGTGGGTCCCCCGGCGGCTCGGGCAAGGTGCACACCATGCCCGAGGTGTACGACGTGGACGAGACCCTCACCGTCCGCCAGCAGCAGGTGCTCGACGTGATCCGCTCGTGGGTGAGCCGGTTCGGCTACCCGCCGAGCGTCCGCGAAATCGGCGAGGCGGTCGGGCTGACCTCGACCTCGTCGGTCTCGCACCAGTTGCGCGCCCTGCAGCGCAAGGGCTACCTGCGCCGGGACGCGAACCGCCCGCGCGCGGTCGGCGTCCTCTCGGCGACCGACGACAACCCCATGGGCATCGAGATGGACCAGCAGCCGGTCATGCCGAAGGCGGCGTACGTGCCGCTGGTCGGCCGGATCGCCGCCGGTGGCCCGGTGCTGGCCGAGCAGTCCATCGAGGACGTCTTCCCGCTGCCGCGGGAAATCGTCGGCGAGGGCGAGCTGTTCCTGCTGAAGGTCACCGGCGACTCGATGATCGACGCGGCCATCACCGACGGCGACTGGGTCGTGGTCCGCCAGCAGCCGGACGCGGACAACGGCGAGATCGTCGCGGCGATGATCGACGGCGAAGCCACGGTCAAGACGTTCAAGCGCAAGGACGGCCACATCTGGCTGATGCCGCACAACGAGGCGTACGAGCCGATCCCCGGTGACGACGCCACGGTGCTCGGCAAGGTCGTGGCCGTGCTCCGACGGCTTTAAGAGGCCGATCCCGGGCTTTCGCACGGCCCGGGAGATTCACCGGATCGGATGATCTTCGGCCGTGGGGAGCCGAAGGTCAGCGGCGAGTTCGGCGGCGCAGCTTGCTGAAGCCGAACCAGCCCAGGCCGACCACCGCGACCGTGATCCCGGCGGCAGGCAGGATGGGAAGCCCGGACCCGTCCTCCGCCGAGCCGGCCGAAGCGCCGGTGCCGGTCGAGGTCGTTCCCTCCGCCGGTGCGCCGGACTGCGCGGCCAACGCCGCCGCGCCCCGCACCGTGCGGAGGGGCTGGCCCACGCCTTCGCTGCCGGAGATCAACGTCCCGTCGGGGTCGAACGCGATCGCCTCGCCCTGCTTCTCCCCCGGCAACGAGATCCGCACCGGATTGCGCTGGAGCGCCGCCAGGACGTCGCCGTCCGGCGCCGCGTACACGTACGCGTCCGTGTAGGTCCGCAGCGCGATGACGCTGCCGTCGGCCGTCGAAGCGCCGCCTGTCACCAGGACCGAGCCGATCGAGCCCACCGGGCCGCCCTGCGTGTCCGTCGTGGCGATCTTCACGGTGCCGACCTTCTCCAGATTGGTCGGGCCGGGGCTCGCCAGCGGCCCCGACGGCCGGTACACGCGGGCCTCGCCGAGGACGTCCTTGGTGATCAGGTACGGCGTGCCCGCCTTGTCCATGATCAGCGCTTCGGTGTCGTGCTGGCCGTCCGGGTAGGTGAGCCGGTGCAGCGTGAGCTTGCCCTGCGGGCTCATCTCCAGCAGGGCGACGGTCAGCCGGCCCTTCTGGTTGTCGCCGGTGTCGGACAGCCACAGCCGCCCGTCCGGCGTCCGGGCCAGGTCTTCGACGTCGAAGGGGTCGGTCTTGTCCGTGAGGACCTTCTGGACCTTGCAGTCCCGGCCCAGCACGAACACCTGGACCTTGCTGCCGCCGTCGTTGATCGCGTACAGCTGCGAGCCGTCGGAGACCAGGCCGGAGAGCTCGCCGATCCGGGAGTCCTTCATCGTGCACAACGGCTGCGGCGTTTCGGCCGCCGAAGCGGGCACCGACCCGCCGAACACGGCCAAGAAGACCAACGCGACAACCCAGCGCACCCAGCCACCTCCGAGGAAATCCCAGTGTGCGATCCCCCGTGGACCGCACACTGGAACCTACTCGGAGACGTGTCAGGCCGTCGTCGAGTTGGTCTCGAACTCGCGCAAAGCCGCCGCGAGGTCCGGGCGGACCCGCACCAGCAGGCGCGTGCCCTCCTCGACGTGCTCCTCTTCGAGGACTTCGCCGTCCGCGTGCGCCCGCGCGACCAGCTCGCCGCGCGAGTAGGGCACCAGGATGTCGACCGTGACCTCCGGCCGCGGCAGCCGCTCGGCGATCACCTCGACGAGCTCGGCGATGCCCGCCCCGGTCCGGGCCGAGACCTGCACCGATCCCGCCAGTGCGTGCCGCAGCCGGGCCAGGCTGACGTCGTCGGACGCGTCGATCTTGTTGATCACCAGCAGCTCCGGCGGGAGCGGCTCCTTGCGCTTGCGCGTGATCTCGCCGAGCACCTCGCGCACCGCGCTGACCTGCTCTTCGGGTGCCGGGTCGGACCCGTCCACCACGTGCACGAGCAGGTCCGCGTCGGCGGCCTCCTCCAGCGTCGAGCGGAACGCGTCCACCAGCTGGTGCGGCAGGTGCCGCACGAACCCGACGGTGTCGGTCAGCGTGTAGCCGCGGCCGTCCGGCGTCTGCGCGCGCCGCGTGGTCGGGTCGAGGGTGGCGAACAGCGCGTCCTCCACCAGCACCCCGGCCCCGGTCAGCGCGTTGAGCAGGCTCGACTTGCCGGCGTTGGTGTAGCCGACGATCGCCACGCTGGGCACCTCGTTGGCCAGCCGCCGCCCGCGCTTGGTTTCGCGGATGGTGTCCATGGCCACGATCTCCCGGCGCAGCTTCGCCACGCGCTTGTTGATCCGCCGCCGGTCGGTCTCGAGCTTGGTTTCACCGGGACCGCGCAGGCCCACGCCGCCGTTCGCGCCACCGGCGCGGCCACCGGCCTGCCGGGACAGCGACGCACCCCACCCGCGCAGCCGCGGGATCAGGTACTGGAGCTGGGCCAGCTCGACCTGCGCCTTGCCCTCCTTGGACCGGGCGTGCTGGGCGAAGATGTCGAGGATCAGGGCGGTCCGGTCGATCACCTTGACCTTGACCTTCTCCTCGAGCTGCCGCAGCTGGCCCGGCGAGAGCTCGCCGTCGCAGATCACGGTGTCGGCGCCGGTGGAACCGACGATGTCCCGCAGCTCCCGCACCTTGCCCGAGCCGATGTAGGTGGCCGGGTCCGGCTTGGTCCGCCGCTGGATGAGGCCTTCGAGGACCTCCGAGCCCGCCGTCTCGGCCAGGCGCGCCAGCTCGGCCAGCGACGCCTCGGACTGCAGGGCGGTGCCCTCGGTCCACACGCCGACCAGCACGACGCGCTCGAGCCGCAGTTGCCGGTACTCGACCTCGGTGACGTCGTCCAGCTCCGTGGACAGTCCCCTGACCCGGCGCAGCGACGCCCGGTCCTCGAGCTCCATTTCGCCTGTGGACGGGTCGCCGTCGTACAGGTCGTCGTCGTGGTCTTCGGTGTGTGTCAGTTCTGTCATCGTGCCTCCATGTTCCCACGATTCGCCGCGGGAACCGAACTTTTACGTGCTGGGATAGGTGGCGAGGTAGACCGCGGTGCGCTCGGCGCCGGGACGGCGTGGGCGCGCACGGAACTCCTCGAGCAGGGCGTTGAGCCGCGTTTCCAGCTCCACCCGCTCCTCGGGGGCCACCTGGACGACCAGGCGCGACTGGTGCACGCCCTCGAATCCGGTCTCGGCGATCTCGGCCAGATAAGCCTCGAGAACCGCCTGTTCCACGCCCTTGTCACCGCATGAGTCGAGTGTCCACGAAAGCCCCGTCGAAAGATACGGAATTTCCTTGGCGCCCCGGGTCCCGCGGCGCGGCGGCTGCGCGGCGAGGAAGCCGGTCTCGACGAGCTTGCGCACGTGGTGCAGCGTGGTCGCGGGATCTCGGTCCAGCCGTTGCGCCAGCTCCTTGTTCGTCAGCGCCTCCGAAAAGGTCAACCGGATGATGCGCAGCCGTATTCCGGAGGCCAGTGCGGCGGCCTCGGCCTCGGTCGCGGCACGTCGTTTCGCGGGGAGCACGGCGCCCAGCTTAGAGCGAACAGTGATTGACACTTTCCAATCACTCGCGGCACACTCGTCGCCATGTCCAGGGGGTCACTGTTCTTCCATGCCGACTTCAGGCGGCTGTGGGCCGGCGACACGGCCAGCCAGTTCGGCACGGCCGTCGGATACACCGCCATCCCGCTGCTCGCCGCGGTGACCCTGGCGGCGACGCCGTTCGAGATGGGCCTGCTGACCGCGGCCCAGACGCTCGCGTTCCTGCTGATCGGGCTGCCCGCGGGCGTGTGGGTGGACCGCATGCGCCGCCGCCGGGTCATGCTCACCGCCGACTTCGTCCGCTTCGCCCTCCTGCTGAGCGTGCCGCTCGCCTGGTGGGCCGGCGTGCTGACGCTCGCCCAGCTGATCGTCGTCGTGCTGTTCGTCGGCGTGGCGACGGTCTTCTTCGACATCGCCTACCAGTCGTACCTGCCTTCGCTCGTCGGGCGGGAGCACCTCCTGGAGGGCAACGCGAAGCTGCAGGCGGTCCAATCGGTCGCCCAGGTCGCCGGGCCGAGCGGCGCGGGCGTGCTGGTCCAGCTGATCAGCGCGGCCAGCACGGTGCTCGTCACCGCCTTCGGCTACCTGACGTCGGCGCTGTGCCTGCTGCGGATCCGCGCGACCGAGCCGGCGCCGGAACCCACCGGGCACCTGCGCCTGGGGCAGCAGATCGCGGAAGGGCTGCGATTCGTCTTCTCCGACAAGCCGTTGCGCTCGAGCGTGGCGTGCACGGCGACGGCGAACCTCTTCGGCGGCGCGTTCGTGGCGGTCCAGGTGCTGTTCTTCACGCGCACCGTCGGGCTGTCCCCCGCGCTGGTCGGGGTGATGCTCGCCGTCGGCGGCGCGGGCGGCGTCCTCGGCGCGGTCTTCTCCGGCGCGCTGACCCGCCGGATCGGGCACGCCCGCACGATCTGGCTGGTCCCGCTGCTGTCCTGGCCCGCACACCTGCTGCTCCCCTGGACCGGCGCGGACTGGCGGCTCGTGCTCGCCGCGTTCGGCGAGGTCGTCTACGGGTTCGGGGTGATCGTCTACAACGTCGCGCAGGTTTCCTATCGTCAGGCGATCTGCCCCGACCGGCTGCTGGGCCGGATGAACGCGAGCGTCCGGTTCCTCGTCTGGGGCACGCTGCCGCTCGGCGGCCTGCTGGGCGGCGTGCTCGGCGAAGGTCTCGGGCTGCGCGGGGCGATCTGGGTCGCGGGGGGCGGGGGGGGGGGGGCCGCCCGGGGGGTGGGGGTGGGGGGGGTGTAATAAAAAAAAAAGAACACCCAACCAAAAACCAAAAAAAAATAATG
>NZ_JBHVXZ010000016.1:40150-115182 GCF_042881395.1 Amycolatopsis sp. NPDC058278
GTGTGGGGCTTTGGTGGGGGGGTGCGGGGGGTATTGTGGGGCGCGGCGGGGGGGGCGGGGCCCGCCGCGCTGTGGGTGGTCTGCTCACCGCTGCGGCACATGCGCGACCTGCCGACCGAAGCGAAAACCGGTTCCGGGGCCGCCTAGAGTTGCTTCATGAGTACTCCATACGAACGCCCTAGAGTCCCGGACAAGGTCGGTGTCGACGGTCTGGAGGCCAAGTGGGTACCCGTATGGGAGTCCACCGGCGCCTACCGCTTCGACCGCACGAAGAACCGGGACGAGATCTACTCGATCGACACTCCCCCGCCGACGGTCAGCGGGGCGCTGCACATCGGGCACGTCTTCTCCTTCACCCAGACCGACGTGCTGGCGCGGTTCAAGCGGATGCGCGGGTTCGAGGTGTTCTACCCGATGGGCTGGGACGACAACGGCTTGCCGACCGAACGCCGGGTGCAGAACCACTTCGGCGTCCGCTGCGAGCCGTCGCTGCCCTACGACCCGGATTTCCGCCCGCCGGCGAAGCCGGGCAAGGACGTCGTCGCGGTGTCGCGCCGGAACTTCGTCGAGCTGTGCGAAGAGCTGACCGAGACCGACGAGAAGGTCTTCGAGCAGCTGTGGCGGCAGCTGGGGCTCTCGGTCGACTGGACGATGACCTACCAGACGATCGGGCACGAGTCCCGGCTGATCTCGCAGCGCGCGTTCCTGCGCAACCTCGAGCGCGGCGAGGCCTACCAGGCCGAAGCGCCGACCCTGTGGGACGTGTCGTTCCGGACCGCCGTCGCCCAGGCCGAGCTGGAGGACCGCGAACGCCGGGGCGCCTTCCACGACCTCGCGTTCACCGGGCCGGACGGCGCGGACGTCGTGATCGCGACGACCCGGCCGGAGCTGCTGCCCGCCTGCGTCGCACTGGTGGCGCACCCCGATGACGAACGGTTCAAGCCGCTCTTCGGGAAAACCGTGCGGACGCCGGTGTTCGGCGTCGAGGTGCCGGTCGTGGCGCACCACCTCGCGGACCCGGAGAAGGGCCGCGGCATCGCGATGGTGTGCACCTTCGGCGACACGACCGACGTCACGTGGTGGCGCGAGCTGCGGCTGGCGACGCGGGTGGTGCTGGGCCGCGACGGCCGCTTCCTGCCCGATGCGCCTTCCGGGGTGCCGGCGGCGGCGTACGCGCCGCTCGTCGGCAAGACCGTCCACACGGGACGCGAGATCATGGTGCGCCTGCTGCGCGAAACCGGTGCCCTGCACGGGGAACCGCGGCCGATCACGCACGCGGTGAAGTTCTACGAAAAGGGCGACAAGCCCCTGGAAATCGTCGCCAGCCGGCAGTGGTACCTGCGCAACGGCGGGACCGACGCCGCCTTCCGGGAGAAGATGCTCGCCCGCGGCGAAGAGCTGAACTGGGTGCCGAAGCACATGCGCGTCCGGTACTCGTCGTGGGTGGAGAACCTGGCCGGCGACTGGCTGATCAGCCGCCAGCGGTTCTTCGGCGTGCCGATCCCGCTGTGGTACCGGCTCGACGCCCATGGCGAACCCGACTACGCCGGGCGCCTGCTGCCGGACACCCTGCCGGTCGACCCGAGCAGCGACGTCCCGCCGGGGTTCACCGAGGAGCAGCGCGGGGTGCCGGGCGGATTCGCCGCCGACCCCGACGTGATGGACACCTGGGCGACGTCGTCGCTGACGCCCCAGATCGTCGGCCGGTGGAGCCTCGACGACGACCTGTTCGCGCGGGTGTTCCCGATGGACCTGCGGCCGCAGGCGCACGAGATCATCCGCACCTGGTTGTTCTCGACCGCGGTGCGCGCGGAGCTGGAGCACGGCGTGCTGCCGTGGCGGGCGGCGTCGATCGCGGGCTGGGTGCTCGACCCCGACCGCAAGAAGATGTCGAAGTCCATCGGCAACGTGATCACCCCGGTGGACCTGCTGGAGCGCTTCGGCTCGGACGCGGTCCGCTACTGGGCGGCGAGCGCGCGCCCGGGCGTCGACACGGCGGTGGACGAAGGCCAGATGAAGGTCGGGCGGCGGCTGGCGACGAAGCTGCTCAACGCGAGCCGGTTCGTGCTGGGCCTCGGCGTGCCGATGCCCGGCGCGGTCGCCACCGAACCGCTCGACCGGGCGCTGCTGGCGTCGCTGGCCGTCGTCACCGAGCAGGCAACGGCGGCGTTGGAAGCACTGGACTACGCCCGGGCGCTGCAGGTGACCGAGACGTTCTTCTGGACGTTCTGCGACGACTACGTCGAGCTGGTGAAGGGCCGCGCGTACGGGGACCGCGGTCCCGACGCGGCCCAGTCCGCGCAGGCCGCGCTCGTGACGGCACTCTCGGCCCTGCTTCGGCTGTTCGCGCCGTTCCTGCCGTTCGCGACCGAGGAGGTCTGGTCGTGGTGGCGGGCGGGGTCGGTGCACCGGGCCGGGTGGCCTTCGGTGGCGGAGTCCGACGGTGACCCGGAGCTGCTTTCGCTGGCCGGCGCGGTGATCGCGGCGGTCCGCCGCGCGAAGACCGACGCGAAGGTGTCGATGCGGTCCGCCGTCGGGACGCTCACCGTGACCGGACCGGCCGAGGTGCTGGCGCGGTTCGCGGCCATCGAGCCGGACATCCGCACCGCCGGCGCGATCGCGTCATCGGAGACGCGCGAAGGCGGCTTCGCGGTCGAAGCGAAGATCTGACACCGGTGGGTCGCCGTCAGGAACCGGCGGCGGCCCACCAGGCTTCGTCGAGTTCGCCGCGCGCCACGATTTCGGCGGGCCCGGTCAGCGTCGACGCGCCGCGGGACACCGTCACCTCGACGCGGCCACCCGGCACGTCCACAGTGGACGCGCCGGTGTCCGTGCCCGCCAGGTGGAACGCGGCCGCCACCGCGGCGACCGTGCCCGTGCCGCACGCCCGCGTCTCGCCGACGCCGCGCTCGTGCACGCGCATCCGCAGCGCGCCGTCGCCGAGGCAGTTGATGAACTCGAGGTTCACGCCGTCCGGGAACACGTCGTGGTCGAAGTCGGGCTGGTCGCGCAGGTCGAGAGCCGCCACGTCGTCGTCGAGCAGCGACACCAGGTGCGGGTTGCCGACGTTCACCGCGACGCCGGAGAACGGGCGGCCCGCCACCACCGTGACCGACGTCCCGGTGATCGTCGCCGGTCCCATGTGGACGGTCACCGAGCGGTCCGGGTGGACCACCACCGGGCGGTCGCCCGCGCGGGTGCCGACGACGAACTCGCCCTCGGCGGCCAGGCCCGACTCGACCAGGTAGCGGGCGAACACGCGCACGCCGTTGCCGCACATCTCCGCGATCGACCCGTCGGCGTTGCGGTAGTCCATGAACCACTCGCCCGCGGACGGCTCGCCGAGCTCGGCGGCGCGGACGACGCGCAGCACACCGTCGGCGCCGAGACCGCGGTGGCGGTCGCACAGCGCGGCGACCCGAGCTTCGGTCAGCTCGAGGCGGCCCGCCGGGTCGGGGAGCAGCACGAAGTCGTTCTGCGTGCCGTGCCCCTTGAGGAACTCGATTCCGCCCATGGGGTCAAGATTACCGGCCCAGGGTATCCAGGACGCGCGCGGCCAGCCCGGGATCGGCGCCGTCGAACCAGTGGATCCGCTGGTCGCGCCGGAACCAGGACCGTTGCTTGCGGACGAAGCGCCGGGTCGCCTGCGCCGTCGCCGCGGCGGCCGCCTCGAAGTCGCCTCCGCCGTCCAGTTCGGCGAGCACCTGTTGGTAGCCGAGCGCCCGCGACGCCGTCTTCCCCTCGCGCAGGCCCCGCTTCTCGAGCTCGCGCACTTCGTCGACCAGCCCGGCCTCGAACATCCACCCGACACGCTCGTTCACCCGCTCGTCGAGCTCCTCGGGCGCCCGGTCGACACCGACGACGACCGTGCCGTAGCGGGCGGGCCCCGGCTTCGGCAGGTTCGCCGAGAACGGTTCGCCGGTGATCTCGATGACCTCGAGGGCGCGCACGATCCGGCGCGTGTTGGTCGGCAGGATCTTGGCGGCGGCCACCGGATCGCGCTCACCCAGCCGGGTGTACAACGCGGGGGTGCCGAGCTGCTCGGCTTCCGCGTCGAGCCGGGCCCGGACGGCCGGGTCGGTGCCCGGGAAACGCAGGTCGTCGAGCACGGCCTGGACGTAGAGGCCGGACCCGCCGGCCAGCACCGGGACCCGGCCGCCGGCCAGCAGCCGTTCGATCTCGGCCCGCGCGTGCCGCTGGTAGGCCGCGACGGACGCCGTCTCGGTCACGTCCAGGACGTCGAGCAGGTGGTGGGGGACGCCGCGGCGCTCGGCCTCGGTGGCCTTGGCGGTGCCGATGTCCATGCCCCGGTAGAGCTGCATCGCGTCGGCGTTGACGACCTCGCCGCCGAGGGCGCGGGCCAGGTCCACGGCCAGCGCGGTCTTGCCGGTGGCCGTCGGCCCGACCACCGCGACCGGTACGGCGGGGCTGTTCACGGCGGCTGACGATACCTGCGGGCCGACACGGAGCGTCCACCGGAAGTAGGATCACGAGCTTCGAGTGGCCCATCCAGTACCACGGTGCGCGCTGAGCTGCTTGAATGCCGCGTGGGGCCGTAGCATCCGAGCACGGCCCGTGACGACCGCATTACCCGGCCCCGCCCGAACGGCGGGGCGCCCGCGCGAGCGGGCGTACAGGCGATAAGGAGCCTGCGATGGCCCAGGAGAACACTTCCACCGGTACCCCGGCCCCGCACCCGGTGCCGCACGCGCTGCACGCCGGGCACGCCGCCCCGCCCGTGCCGCCCGCCGAACCCACCCCGTCGACCTGGGGCCGGATCGACGACGAGGGCACCGTCTACGTCGTCACCGCCGAGGGCGAGCGCGCCGTCGGCGTCTGGCAGGCAGGCAGCCCCGACGAGGGCCTGGTGCACTACGCGCGCCGCTTCGACGACGTGCGCACCGAGGTCGAGCTGCTGGAGACCCGGCTGATCTCCGGGGCAGGCGACCCGAAGCACGCGCTGTCGAGCGCCACCCAGATCCGGGACGGGCTGCCCGAGGCCGCCCTCGTCGGCGACCTGGCCGCGCTCGCCGCCCGGCTGGAGTACGTCATCGGGCACGCCGAGAAGGCGCTGGCCAGCGCGAAGGCGGAGCGCGAGGAAGCCCGCGCCGCGGCGATCGCCCGCAAGCAGGAACTGGCCGAGGAGGCCGAGAAGATCGCGGCCGAATCCACCCAGTGGAAGGCGGCGGGCGACCGGCTGCGCACGATCCTGGACGAGTGGAAGACGGTCAAGGGCGTCGACCGCAAGACCGACGACGAGCTGTGGAAGCGGTTCTCGAAGGCCCGCGAGGCGTTCAACCGCCGCCGCGGTTCGCACTTCGCCGAGCTGGACAAGCAGCGCGCGTCGGCCAAGCAGCGCAAGGAAGAGCTGATCGCGGAAGCCGAGGCCATCAGCGAGTCCGAGGACTGGGGCGAGACGGCGGGTCGCTACAAGGACCTGATGACCGAGTGGAAGGCGGCCGGCCGGGCGCCGAAGGACAGCGACGAGGCGCTGTGGCAGCGCTTCCGCGCGGCGCAGGACAAGTTCTTCGCCCGCCGCTCGGCGGTGTTCACCGAGCGCGACGCGGAGTTCACCCAGAACGCGGCGCGCAAGGAAGAGCTCCTGATCGAGGCCGAGAAGATCGACGCGGCGGCCAACCTGGAGGCGGCCAAGAGCGCGTTGCGGCGCATCCAGGAACAGTGGGACGAGATCGGCAAGGTCCCCCGCGAGCGCATCCGCGAGCTGGACGGCCGGTTGAAGGCGGTCCAGGATGCGGTCAAATCGGCGGAGGACTCCCGCTGGCGGAAGACGGACCCGGAGGCCCAGGCCCGAGCGGCCCAGTTCCGCGAGCGAGTGGAGCAGTACGAGACCCAGGCGGCGAAGGCCCGGGCGGCCGGCGACGAGCGGCGCGCCAAGAAGGCGGACGAGCAGGCAGCCCAGTGGCGCGAGTGGCTGCAGGCCGCGGAGGCGGCTGTCGCGGACCGGTGAGGTTGGTGGGCGGCTGAGGCTGGTTTCGCTGAGGTTCGCGGAGGTTCTCGGACCGGCGAAGTTAGCCAGCCGTTGGGTCCGCGGGCCGCTGAGGTCCGTGGACCAGCGAGGTTCGCCCGCCGCGGAGGCGGCGGTCGTGAGGCGCTGAGGTTCGCGGTCAGCTGAGGTCGGTTTTCGCGGAGGCCCTTCTTGCCAGCTGTTGTGGCTGGTGAGGAGGGCCTTTGTGGTTTGCTCACAGGGTCGTCGTGATGTGGAGAAGGCGGCCGCTCGGGTGCGTTTCCGGGCGGTTCTGACGGTGGCCACCGATACGCTGGAAGCGGGGGCAGCCCCCAGGGAGGGCGGGCCGTGCCGTCGGGTCGGGCCAGCCGGGCTGGACCAAGCCGGGTCGGGCCAGCCGGGCTGGACCAAGCCGGGTCGGGCCAGGCCGGACCGGACCGGACCAAGCTAGGCCGCGCCGGACCAGGGCAAGCCGGACCAGGCCGGGCCAATCCAAGCCGGGCCAGCCGAGCCAGAGCAGGCCCGGCCGGGGCGGCCGAGCCAGACCAAGCCAAGCCGTGCTGACCGAGTCAAGCCAGGCCAGGCCAAGCCGGGTCGAGCCGCCCCCGGTCAGGCCACGCCAAGCCGGACCAAACCAGGCCAGACCGTGCCGAGCCAGGCCGGGCCGCACCGGGTCCGGTCGAGCCGGGCCAGAGCGCGCCGAGCCGAGCCGGGCCGCACCGGGCCAAGCCGCGCCAAGCCCGGCCGCGCCAAGCCGCCCCGAACCAAGCCGGGCCAAGCCGGGCCAAGCCGGGCCAAGCCGGGCCAAGCCGGGCCAAGCCGGGCCAAGCCGGGCCAAGCCGGGCCAAGCCGGGCCAAGCCACGCAAGCCCAGCCAAGCCCGGCCGCCGAGACCTCCGGATGCCACCCTCGCGCAAGCGGACCCACCCGAAGGGGTTCGGTCACCGCCCCGACCGGGGGTTCCCGCGCGCTTTCCGGCCCTCCCGGTGCTGCACTTCGATCATGACCAGGACATCCCACAGCACCCGCCGGATCCTCGCCGCGCTGGTGATCAGCGTCGCCGTCGGCGGGCTTGCCCCCGCGCTCGCCGCCCCTGCCGGGGCCGCTTCGCTCTCCTCCGGTGTCGAAGCCGGCAAGGGGAAGGTGAAGGTCGATGGGAAGCTCGGCAAGGACCACGTCAAGGTCAACGAGAAGGTCGACCTCAAGGGCAACCTGCAGGTGCTCGACGCGGCCCGCTCCGAACAGACCGTCGAAACCGTCATCGTGCAGCAGCTGCAGGCCGGCGCTTGGGTGAACCTCGCCGACACCACCTGCCGACCCAATGGTGGCTTCTCCTTCAGCCTCAGCTTCAGCCTGAGCGCCACCGTCTCGCTGCGGCTCTACCACCCCGAGACAGCCCTCTACGCCGCCGCTTACTCGGCGAGCACCCTCACCCTGCGCGTCGGCTGATCCCGGTCCCCGCCGGTTCTCAAGATCGCGAGAACGCCGTGCGCATCCACTGGACCGCGAGGCAGATCATCGCGATCCAGGCGATCACCATGCCGAGACCCGGGCCGCCGCCCGCGGAGCCAGGGGCGTGGGACGACTGCTGGGACCAGATCGCCAGCAGCCCGTCCACCGAGGCGAACCAGCCGCCCGCCGCGCAGACCCAGGCCAGCCACCAGCGCCGCGTCACCAGGGCCAGTGCCGAGGCCAGGATGCCCACACCCGTCGACGTCGCCGCGAACAGCTGGGGGATGCCGCCGCCCTCGCCGGCCAGGACCTGCCAGCCCGCGTGGTCGCCCACCCACGGCAGGATCAGGCAGATCAGCAGCATGAACGTGAACACCGCGATGGTGAACCCGCGGCGGCCCAGCTCCACCGTGCGGGACGCGCGCTCGCCCGCTTCGTCGATCTCGGCCGCCAGCTCGGCCAGCTCGCCGTTGCCACGGGACTCGGTCACAGCGCACACCCACTCACCGGTTCGGGCTGGGCGGCCGGGGCACCGAAGCCCGGCAGGCCCAGCGTGACGCCGCTCGTCTTCGGCCGCAGCCCGGCCTCGGCGTTGTCGCCGGCGCGCGTCCGGCGGTGGGACAGCAGGTCGCCGTCGGCCACCAGGTGGTGCGGGGCGGCGTAGGTGACGACCGTCTCGACGACGTCGCCGGGGCGGACCGCGCGGTCGACGTGGGCGCCGGCCGGCGTGAAGTGCACCAGGCGCCCGTCGCGGGCGCGGCCGCTCATCCGGTGCGTCTCGGCGTCCTTGCGGCCCTCGCCCGCGGCGACGAGCAGCTCGACGCGGCGGCCGACGATCTTCTTGTTCTCGTCCCAGGAAATCGCGTTCTGCAGCTCGACCAGGCGGTCGTAGCGCTCCTGCACGACCTCCTTCGGCAGCTGGCCGTCCATCGTCGCGGCCGGCGTGCCCGGGCGCTTCGAGTACTGGAAGGTGAACGCGCTGGAGAAGCGGGCCTGCGCCACGACGTCCAGGGTCGCCTGGAAGTCCTCCTCGGTCTCGCCCGGGAAGCCGACGATGATGTCGGTGGTGATCGCCGCGTCCGGCATGGCCGCGCGGACCTCGTCGAGGATGTTCAGGAAGCGCGCCGAGCGGTAGGACCGCTTCATCTCGCGCAGCACCCGGTCGGACCCGGACTGCAGCGGCATGTGCAGCTGGTGGCAGACGTTCGGGGTCGCGGCCATGGCGTCGATGACGTCGGAGGTGAAGGCGGCCGGGTGCGGCGAGGTGAACCGGACGCGCTCGAGGCCGTCGACGGTGCCGCACGCGCGCAGCAGCTTGCCGAACGCCAGCCGGTCGCCGAATTCGACGCCGTAGGAGTTGACGTTCTGGCCGAGCAGGGTCACCTCGAGCACGCCCTCGGCGACGAGCGCCTCGACCTCGGCGAGGATCTCGCCGGGCCGCCGGTCGCGTTCCTTGCCGCGCAGGGCGGGCACGATGCAGAAGGTGCAGGTGTTGTTGCAGCCGACCGAAACGGACACCCAGCTCGCGTAGGAAGATTCGCGGCGCGCGGGCAGCGTCGAGGGGAACGTCTCGAGGGATTCGAGGATCTCGACCTGGGCCTCGGCGTTGTGCCGGGCCCGCTCGAGCAGCGTGGGCAGCGCTCCGATGTTGTGGGTGCCGAACACGACGTCGACCCAGGGCGCCCGCTTGACGATCTCCCCGCGGTCCTTCTGCGCGAGACACCCGCCGACGGCGATCTGCAGGCCGGGGTTCGCGACCTTGTCGGGGCGCAGGTGCCCGAGGGTGCCGTACAGCTTGTTGTCCGCGTTCTCCCGGACGGCGCAGGTGTTGAACACGATCAGGTCCGGCTTGGCCCCGGCGGTGGCCGGAACGTAGCCGGCGTCCTCGAGCTGCCCGGCGAGCCGCTCGGAGTCGTGCACGTTCATCTGGCAGCCGAAGGTGCGGATCTGGTACGCCCTGGGTGCCTGGTTCTCGGTCATCGTGGTTCAGGGTAACCCTCGCTCGGCCAGGCAAAGCCGCCGCCTGTTCCGGCCCGTCGATAGGCCGTCCGGTTGAGATAGCACTTCAACGGTTGTCCGCCCGGCCCGGACTGGGATATCCCCCATTGAGGTCCGCCGAGGCGAGGGGAGGCGCGGTGACGTCGTGGGTCGGCTCGGAATACTATTCGTCCCTCGGTTTCCTGGTCGACTGCCTCGAGCAGGTGCCGTCCCTGCGTGACCCCGGGGCCCGGCGGCTCTGCCTGGAACTGCTGACCGACCAGCTGGGCGTCACGCTGGTCGTCGAGGACCTCGCGACGCCGAGGACGCACCTGATCGGCATCGTGCAGGCGTGCCGCCGGCAACACCCGCGCGGGCTGTCGGCCCTGGTCGAGGTGCTCGAGCAGATGGAACCGAACTCCCTGCCGGTGCAGCGCGCGCGAGCGGCCGTCGACGACATGATCACCATCGACGTCGTCGCCGAGCCCGACCGCCGCGAGCTGCTGACCCTGCTGGGCGGCAGCACCGGTGACCGGCTGGCCGAGTTCGTCCGCGCCGCCGCCGGTCCCGCGGTCGAGCCGGTGCCGCCGCAGCACCGGCCGTCCGACGCGATCGCCACCCTCGAGCGGATGAACGCGCGCCCGGACGGGCTGCCGCCGCTGCTTGTGTTCGTCGAATACCTGGCCGACTACTTCGGCGATCACCGCAGCGAGCAGTTGCGCCGGTGGAACGACCGGCAGGCCGCACGGACCGGGCTGACCGCCCCGCTGGCGGCGCTGCGCCGGGGCCCGACCACCGAACCGGCCCCACCCCGCGACGTCGAGGCCTGCCTGGTGATCCGGCTCGAGCCCGACCTGCTCGAGCCCGGGAGCTACACCGCCGTGCACTGGCGGCAGTGCGACCCGGACGGCTGGCGGCCCCGCCGGGGCGAGGAGTTCACCGGCGACCTCGACGCCGTCCGCGGGCACGTCGCCGACCTCGTCGCCGAGGCCGAGGCCGGCTGGGCCACCGGCGCCTCGACCATCCGGATCGAGTTCCTGCTGCCGTACGCCCTGCTCAACCTGCCGGTGGACCAGTGGGACCTCGAGGCGGGCAGCGCGCTCCCCCGGCCGGTCGGGCTGCACTACCAGGTCGTCGTCCGCAGCCTCGACCGCGCGCGGGCGCCACGCTGGCACCGGGAGTGGCGACGGCGCTGGGAACTGCTCAAGCAGGTCCTGCACGGGGTCACGAAGCCGGAGGACCACTGGCTCTGGAGCGAGGGCGGCAAACCGAAGCAGCTGACCGCGCTCGACGCGACGCTGGCCGTGCGCAAGGAAGTCGTGTCACTGGTGCTGCGGTCGGTGCCCGAAGGCCCCGAGCCCGGCGAGGTGATGGTCGGGGTCCGCACCGGCGTCCCGGTGATGATCTGGCAACGCACCGAGTCCGCGCGCCCGGCGTTCGAGGCCGAGGTCAAGGCGATGCGGGACGGGCTGGCGGAGCTGGCCGAGGGCCTGCGGGTGCTGCGCAGCCGGGCGAAACAGGGGTCGCGCCCGGACTCGCACGTGGGCAGCCGGGTCTCGCTGCTGTGGGACGACCCGGACCGGCCCGTCGAGCCGCAGGATCCGCCCGCGGACCCCAACGAGGAGGTGGCCGCCCGATGAGCGGTGCCGAGAACCCGGCGTGGTGGGTGTACCACGGTCACGGCTTGCCGCCCGCGGGCGAACCGCCCGCGTGGCCCGAGCCGCCCGCGTGGCGCACGTTCGACGGCGGGCCGGCACTGGCGCCACCCGCCGCGGACGACGCCGAGTTCGTCCGCCGGCTCGGAGCACCGTCGGCGGCGTCGGCGGCCGAGGCCGCGCCGGACGAGATCATGCGGGTGAACGCGGCCCTGCACCTGCGCCGGCCGTTGCTGGTCACCGGCAAGCCCGGCACCGGGAAGTCCACGCTGGCCTACAAGATCGCGCGGGAGCTGGGACTCGGGCCGGTGTTGCGCTGGCCGATCAGCAGCCGCACGGTCTCGCAGGACGGGCTCTGGGAGTACGACGCGATCGGGCGGGTGCAGGCCGCGGCCACCCAGGCGGGGCCCGACATCGGCGGTTTCCTGCGGCTCGGGCCGCTGGGCACCGCGCTGCTGCCCTACGACCGGCCGCGTGTGCTCCTGATCGACGAACTGGATAAATCGGACATCGATCTGCCGAACGACCTGCTCTCCGTCTTCGAGGACGGCGATTACGAAATCCAGCCGCTGACCCGGATCGCGGCCACCCAGCCGGAGGTCACCGTCTTCACGCACGACCGGGGCGGCCGGGCCGTGGTGCGCGAGGGGCACGTCCGGTGCCGGGCGTTCCCGGTGGTGATCGTGACCAGCAACGGCGAGCGCGAGTTCCCGCCCGCCTTCCTCAGGCGCTGCCTCCGCCTGCGGATGCCGCCGCCGAACCTGGACCAGCTCGTCGGCATGGTCGCCGCCCACTTCCGCGACCGGCCCGTCCCGCTGCGCGCACAGGACCTGATCCGCGAATTCCTCGGCACCAGCGAACGGTCCGGCGGGCTGGCGAACGACCAGCTGCTGAACGCGCTGCACCTGGCCACGTCCGGGGCCTACGAACGGGATCCTTCCTGGGAACTGTTGCGCGACGCCCTCTGGGAGCGATTGAGCACGGGGGGATCGGACTGAACGGATGACCGACGTGGTCGCACGCTTGCGCACCGAGGACCTCAACGCCGGCGAAATCGCCGACGCGTTGTGGCTGGCCGGCCTGGCTGCCGCCGCCGCGCGAGCACGCCCGCCCGCGCCACCGGTCCCCGAGCCACCGCGCACGCCACCGGCACCGAAGCCACCCCCACCCGGGCCGCCGGACCCGCCGCCGCCCGCTCCGGCCACGGACACCGGCGAAGAACCGCCACCGCCGGTGGTACCGAAACCGCCGCCGGTGCCGCGCGGGCGCCCGGTCCGGCCGGCACTCCGGTTCGTCGCGGTACCCGGCGTGCGCGAGCGGCCCAGCTGTCCCGAGCTGCCACCGGGCCTCGAAAAGGCGTTGCGCCCGTTCGACAAGTACGTGCGCTCGATGCGCGACAAAGAGCTCGACGAGGAAAGCACCGCGGTCGCGGCGGCCGAATCGGGACTGTGGGTCCCGGTGCAGCGGCCGCGTCGCGAGCACCCGTTCGAGATCGTCCTCGTCGTGGACGGCAGCGCCTCGATGCGGATCTGGGGCCGGACCGCGACGGCCGTCCGGCTGATGCTGGAACGGCAGGGCGTGTTCCGCGACGTCCGCGTGGTCCGGGTGGACACCGACCGGGAGAACGGGCTGCGGCTGGAAACCGCGCCGGGCGCGGTTCACCCGCCCGGCGTGCTGACCGACCCGACCGGACGGCGCGTGGTGCTCGTGCTCACCGACGGCGTCGGCCGCGCGTGGCGGAGCGGCGCGATGTTCGAACTGCTCACGGCCTGGGCGCGGACGTGCCGGGTGGCGGTGGCCCACCTGCTGCCCACCGAGCGCTGGGACTGGACCGGGATCCGGGTCGAGCCTCGCACCCTGCCGCGGGTGGCTCCCGGAATCGCCGGCCCCGTCCCGGTGCTGGCCCTCGAGCACCGTTACCTCGGCCGGTGGGCCGCGCTGATCGGCGGTGCGGCCGGCATCCGGCTGCCGGTGCTGCTGCCACCGTCCGAAGAGGACACCGGGGAGCCTGCGGCGGAGGACGTCGTCCCCGCCGAGGAGCGGGTCCGGCGGTTCCAGGCGACCGCGACTCCGAACGCGATGCGCCTGGCCGTCCTGCTCGCGGCGGTTCCGTTGACACTGCACATGATCGAGGCGGTGCGAGGGACTTTCATGCCGGCCGCGCCCCGCTGGCACCTGGCCGAGGTGCAGCTGGGCCGGTTGCTGCGCAGTGTGCCGGCGCCGCGCGGCAAGCCGTCCCGCCCGGTCGTGGAGTGGGACTTCCGGCCCGGCCTGCGCCGGGTGCTGCTGGCGATGTCCACCCGCGACGAGACGGCGGAGGCGTTGCGGCTCACCGAGGACGTCCTCGGCCCGGAAGTGCCGGCGCTGGCGGAACTCCGCCGGCTACTGAAATCACCCGAACGAGTCAACTTTCCGGGCGAAGTCCCTCCCGGCAGCGTGCGGTTCTTCAGCGCATTGCGGGATGCTTTGAGCGCATTGTCAGGTCCTTACACGCGATTGGCAGATCGGTTGGCCATGGCCATGGACGAGGATGGGAAGACCGGCGGCGGCACCGGAGCCGCCGCAACCGCCGCCCCCGGGGTGACCCAGGCCGCGGGTGAACCGATAAAGTCCGCCGCGTCAACGCTGCCACCATCCCGGGGGATACCTTCAGTGACCACGACTAGTCCGGAGCTGGGCACTGAAGTCCGGCGCTCCACGGGACAGCCCGCCGTGTGGGGCGGAGTCCCGCTGCGCAACGTCAACTTCATCGGCCGCCGGGAATTGCTGAAGTCCCTGCACGAAGAGCTTTCCCGGTCGACGACGACCGCGGTGCTCCCCGGCGCTCTGCACGGGATGGGCGGGATCGGCAAGTCACAGATCGCGGTCGAATTCGTCTACCGGCACGCCGAGGACTACGACCTGATCTGGTGGATCCCGTCGGAGAACCCCTCGGAGATCCAGGCGTCGCTGGTGAAACTGGCCAAGCGGCTCGAGCTGCCGGTCGAGCAGTCCGTCGACACGGCCGTGCCCGCGGTGCTGGAGGCGCTGCGCACCGGCCACCAGTTCCGGCGCTGGCTGCTGGTGTTCGACAACGCCGACCGGCCGGAGCAGGTGCGGGACTTCTGGCCGCGGGGCGGTGAAGGGCACATCCTGGTGACCTCGAGGAACCCGCAGTGGTCCGAAGTCGCGCAGGCGGTCGAGGTCGAGGTCTTCCGGCGTGAGGAAAGCCGCGAACTGTTGCAGCGGCGCAACGTCGACCTCGTCGACACCGAGGCCGACCGGCTGGCCGACGTGCTGGGCGATCTCCCGCTCGCGGTCGAGCAGGCGGCGGCGTGGCGGGCCGAGACCGGCATGGCGACCGACGAGTACCTGCGGCTGTTCGACGAGAAGCGGACCGAATTGCTGGAATCCCGCCCGCCGGCCGATTACGAGGTCGCGGTCGAAGCCGCGTGGAACGTGTCGCTGGACCGGCTGCGGGTGGAGAACCCGGGCGCGCTGGAACTGCTGGAAGTCTGCGCTTTCTTTTCCCCGGAGCCGATTTCGCGGGCGCTGTTCAGCGGGGTGCGCAACATCCCGGTGTCCGAGGCGCTCGAACGCACCCTGGCCGACCCGATCCGGCTGGGTCGCGCGATCCGGGAAATCACGCGGTACAGCCTGGCCAAGATCGACCACCGCAGCGACACGCTGCAGCTGCACCGGCTGGTTCAGGTGGTGCTGCGGAACAAGCTCAGCCCGGACGACCAGGTCCGGGTCCGGCACACCGCGCACCTGCTGCTGGCCAACCGCGACCCGAAGAAACCCGACTCGGTCGAGTACTGGCCGCGCTACGCCGAGCTGCTGCCGCACATCCGGGCCGTCGACGCGGTCAACTGCACCGACGAATGGGTGCGGCGGATGGCGATCAACGCGGTGATCTACCTGTTCGCGTTCGGCGACCCGGCCGGCGCGCTGGAGATGGCCCGCGACTTCGCCCGGTTCTGGGGTGAGAAGCTGGGCGAAGACCACCAGGACACCCTGGTCGTCTCGCGCTGGTGGGGCCGGACGCTGCGGGCGCTCGGGCGCTTCGAGGAGGGGCGGGAAGTCGCGCAGCGGACGCTCGACCGGATGCGCGCGACCCTGGGCGAAACCCACGAGGAAACCCTGCTCACCATGCACGGGGTCGCCTCGGGGCTGCGCGCGGCCGGCGAGTTCGCCCAGGCCAAGGAGATGAACGAGTTCGCCTACCGCAGTGCGGTGGCGAGGTTCGGCGAGGACGACCCGGACACCCTGGCCGCGGCCAACAACTACGCGCTGAGCCTGCGGCTGGTCGGCGACTTCACCGCGGCCCGCGACCTGGACGAACGGACCTGGAAACGCAAGCGGATCGTGCTGGGTGAGGATCATCGGCACACCCTGCTGACCCTGGACAACTGGTCGGTGGACCTGCGGGAGACCGGTGACTACCTGGGCGCCCGGCGCGAGCAGGACGACACGGTGCGCCGGATGCGGGAACAGCTCGGGGACCGCCACCCGATGACCCTCGCGGCGATCAAGAACCTGGCGGTCGCCTGGCGCAAAGCGGGTCAGCACGACGACAAGCAGGCGCTGACCTTGGCCTTGGAGGCCACCGACGGGTTCGTCTCGCGCTACGGCGAGGCGCATCCGGACGCGATGTCGGCGGCGCTGGAGCTGTCGATCGATCATCGCCAGGACGGCAACCTCAAGGAGGCGCGCCGGCTCGGTGAACACGTCAAGGACCTCTACGAGGCGACCTGGGGTGCCCGGCACCCGTTCAGCATGGTCGCCGCCACCAACCTCGCGGTGACGCTGCGCCAGCTCAACGCGGTGGCGGAGGCCCGGGCGCTCAACGAACAGGCTCTCGCGGGCATGCGGGAGACACTGGGCGAGGACCACCCGTTCACGCTGGTCTGCGCGACGAACTACGCCAGCGACCTGGCGGCCTCCGGTGAGCACGAGAAGGCGTACGCCCTCGACCAGGAGACGCTCGAACGGTCCGTTCGCGTGCTGGGCGAGGATCACCCGTCCTCGCTGGCCCTCGTCGTCAACCAGGCGCTGGACCTGCGCGAGCTGAACCGGGGCGACGAAGCCGACTCGTTGCAGCTCAACGTCGTCCAGCGGCTGAGCCGGGTGCTCGGTCCGCGGCACCCCGCGACGAAGGACGCCCAGCTCAACCACCGCGCGAACTGCGACATCGACACGATGCAGATCTAGCTTTCCCTGGCGAGCCATCGGGCCAGCCGCACCGGGTCGGTCACCGTCCCGGTGCGGAGCCGGATTTCGCGGTGCACGGCGAACACCAGCTCCGGAAGGCCGAGCAGCGTCGCGTCACCGGCGGTCAACGCGAGTCCGGCCCACGCGCCGAGGGCCTCCGGCCGGATCAACACCTCCTGCCGGTAAAGCGCGGCCGCGGCGCCGAGGTCGCCGTCGACCAAGGCGAGATCGGCCTCGGTGGTGCCCGGGATCTCGGCCGTCGCGAGCTCCGGTTCGCAGCGGTAGAGATCGAACAGCTCGGGCTCGGTGAGCCAGATGCGGGCCAGCGGCAGCCGCGGCCGGGGCGACGCGCCGGGGGTCGGCGTCAGCAACGGAGCGGGCGGGGTGGTCACGGGTTTGCGGCGGTGGCGCAGCCAGGCCTCGGCGAGCTCACCGGTGACCGCGGCGGGCGGGGTCAGGTGCCGCAGCCGCCAGGAGAGCCGGTGGTCGAGGTTGGCGCGGCGCGCGGCGGCGAGGACGTCGGCGGGCACCGGGTCCCCGGCCCACGTGCGGAGCCGGTCCCCGGCCGCGATCAGGAACCGCCGGCCCAGCGCGGACGGCGTGACCTCGGCGAGCAGGGTCGCCACCGCGTGCGCGGTCTGTTCGCGGCGGTAGGCGAACTCGAACTGGGCGGCACGGGCCGCGAGACCGGTCTCCGCGCCGAGGTGTTCGCGGTAGAACGCCGTCACGCCGAGGAAGGAGAAAACACCGTGCAGCAGCCCGGTCGGCGGCCGCGGATCGTCCCGCCACGGCGCGTAGAGGCGGGGCGTTTCGTTGTCCCCCAACGGATCGAGGAGATCCACCAGCGTGAGCAGGATGCCCAGCTTGCTGTGCTGGAACTCGTGGACCAGCGTCGCGGCGAACGTCGTCGCGTCCGGGGGCCGGGACAGCACCACTGACCCGAACGCGTCGTTGTGCGAGGCGCTCGAAGGCGTGTGCGGGTCCGCCGGATCCCGCGGCACCAGCGTGGTCAGGCCGGCGGCGAGCTCCGCGGCGGTCGTGCTGTGGTGGCGCGCCAGCAAGTCCCACGTCGCGCTCAGCGCCTCGGCCCAGCGGGCGGTCTCGGCGGCCGGAAGCCGGCGCGGTGCGAGGGGAGCGCCGAACTCGCGGGACGGGTCGAGGTCGTCGAGCCACAGCCGGAAGTTCCCCGCGTGCAAGGTGCGAAGCGCTTGCCAGCCGGCGCCGTCCGCAGCGCGGTCGGCGGGCAGCCGGACGCTGCCCGCCGGTCCGCGGACGAGCACGTGCCCGTGTTGGCCGTGCACGTGGGCGAAATCCCATTCCCGGCGCCCCTGGACGTCGGCCCGGCCGAGCGTCGGCAGCATCACGGCGCCGCGCCAGACCGGCACGCGGGACCGGAAGTGCAGCCCGGCGCGGATCGCCGCCGCGGTGGCCAGCAGGTGCAGGCCGCCCAGATCGGCCCACAGCGGCGGGTCGCCGGGGTCGTCACTCCCCAACCGGCGCAGCAGGTTCGCGGCCCACAGGCCCGTCTGCGGATGGTCGAGGACGACGTCCGCGGCGGCGGCGTCCCGCTGCTGCGCCGCGGCGAGCAGCGTCCACGCCTCGGCCGGTGGCGGCAGCGGCGCGGAAGCGACGCTCTCGGCCGTCGCCCGGTCGAGCACGGCACGCAGGAGGATGAGATGCCGGCTTCGGTTGGCCAGCTTGAGCTGTTCGACGACGGCCGGGTCGCTCCGGCCTTCCGCCAGCGCGTCCAAGCTCGCCAGCGACACCCGATGGGTGTCCAGCATCAGGCCGCGGGTCCCCTATCCGCCGGTCACGGCACCCGCGGTGCCTGGTTGTCGAGCACACCCGTGCGACTGCACGCGGTGCGCCCCGCGACCAGCCGGATCGACCGCAGCAGCACCGGATCGGCGCTGCTGCGCAATTCGGCCAGGGAAAGCCGGCTCAGGTCGACCATGCTTGTCGTCACTTCGCCCCGCGCTCGCCGCATTACGGTCCTCCCTCGCACCACGCCCCGCGATCGGGTGAGTACTCATCATGCAACACGACGACCGGTTTGTGAGCGTCCGCATGGCGGATCAAGGCCCGCGATACGCCGATTCAGCGGCGGCCGAGCCCGGGTTCACGCATACCGATGACCGGGGCCATGGCGGATCGTGGCGCACGGGAAGATCGGCAACGCCGGGATTCCGCCGGCGTCCGGGCGGCCGCGGCGGTGCGCTCGAACACTTCTCGGGCGTGATTCGCCGCAGCTGCGCTGACCTGGACCAGGTGCGCTCACCCTCGGCCCGTCGAGAAGGACTCCGCCGCGCGAGGGGCACCGCATCACCGAGCGCGGCGGCGCCGAGTTCGTGCCCTCCTTCACTGAGGCAGTAGAGGCGCCGGGCAGCGTCACGCTCGGGGTCGGCCAGAGGCCAGGCGCGGCCGGGAAATCGCCAGCAGCGATCGGACCGGCCAAAGGCGGCCCCTGCCACCGGGCGGCAGGGTGACCGTCGGCGAAATGCGTCGCCTCCTTACCTCGGCTGGAAGAACTCGAGCAGCCTGCGGCTCGCGTCCGGGGACATCAGCAGCTCCTGCATGTCCGCCGACATCCGGGCGGCCGCTCCCGTGCGCTCGAACATCTCCTTCTCGTACTCCGCCACCGCCGTCCCGAAATCGTCCGGGTGCGCCACCAGCGCCAGGCCGAGGAGGGCGCCGTCCAGGAGGGCCATGTTCGCTCCCTCTCCCACCGGGGGCATCAGGTGCGCCGCGTCGCCGATCAGCGTCGCCGTTGGTGATGAGGGCCAGGTCAGGCCGACCGGGAGGGCGGTGAGCGATCGGGGCACGAACGTGTCGTCGGACGCGGCGATCAGGGCCGTGATCCGGGGGTCCCAGCCGGCCAGGAGCTCGATCAGCCGGGCGCGGGCCGCGGGCGGGTTGTCGAACGGGATGCCGCTCGTGGCGAACCAGTCTTCGCCCGTGTTGTAGAAGCTGATGCCGATGCGGACGCAGCCGTCGCCGTTGCGCTGTGCGGACAGGGACTTGCCGTCGCCGAACACCCAGTAGTTGCCGCGCCCGACCATGGCCGCCAGGTCGGGGTGGGTGCGGTCGATGTCGGAGATCGCGAGCTCGACCGCGTTCTGGCCGAGGTGCTCCGGGCGGGCGTCGGTGAGCAGGGCCCGGACCCGGGAGTTCGCGCCGTCGGCTCCGACCAGCAGGTCGTAGCGCGCGCTGGTGCCGTCGGCGAAGTACAGGACGCCCTCTTCGGCGCGGTCGAACGCGCGACCCCAGCGGACCGTTCGCTCCGGGAGCGCGTCGAGCAGCAGGTTGCGCAGGTCGGTGCGGTCGATCTCGGGGCGCGCCATCGGGGCGTCGTCGGGCGTGTCCTCCTGGAGCAGCAGGGTGCCGTCCGGTTCCAGGAGACGCATGTCCTGCCCCTCCCGGCGAGCGATCGCCAGGAACTCCTCGAGCAGGCCGGCCTCGCGCAGCGCCCGCTGCCCGGAATGGATGTCGAGCATGCCGCCCTGGCGGCGGGCGCCGCGCGAAGCGTCGCGTTCGTACACGACGGCCTCGATGCCGTGCACGTGCAGGACCCGGGCGAGCGCCAGGCCGCCCATGCCGGCTCCCACGATGGCGATGGTCATGATTCCCCCTTTGATACGCCGTACGTCTCGATACAGTGTATCGCGGCAGCCGATGTATTGTCACGCCCATGTTGGTGTGGGAACGACCGGAGCCGGCGAACCGGCCGGCGCCGGCCCCGCTGAGCCGGGACCTGATCGTCCGGACAGCGGTCGAGCTGGCCGACGAAGCCGGCCTGGACGCGGTGTCGCTGCGCAAGATCGCCGCCGCGCTGGACGTCGGGCCGATGCGGCTGTACGGCTACATCGACACGAAGGACGAGCTGCTCGACCTGATGGTCGACGCCGTCCACGCCGAGATCCGGCCGGCCGGGGACGGGTGGCGCGCAGTGCTGACGTCGGTGGCCGAGGCCACCCGGCAGGCCGCGTACCGGCACGAGTGGTTCGCCGACCTGATCGGCGGCCGGCCACAGCTCGGCCCGAACGCGCTGGCCAGGGGCGAGGCGGTGCTGGCCGCGCTGGACAGCGTCGACGTGGATGTGGTCATGCCGGTGGCCGCCGCCGTCGACGCGTACGTGATCGGCGCGGTCCGCCGGGAAATCGCCGAACGGCGGGCCGAACGCGCCAGCGGGATGGACCAGCGGCAGTGGCAGCGCACCCACGGGCCCTACCTGGTGCGGATGTTCGCCACCGGCCGGTTCCCCGCGCTGGAGACGGTCGTCCGCGACGCCGCCCACCTCGACGCCGACGAAACCTTCCGCATCGGCCTGAACTTCCTGCTCGACGGCATCGGAGCGGGCATCGGCTAGCTACTGCGCGGCGCCGGTGAGCAGGGCGACCATGCTGTGCGGGGCGTCGTCGCCGAACATGATCGCGTAGACGTCCTCGTCTTCCGCTTCCGCGGCCGCGCGCGCGAACATGGCCTGCTCGTACTCGCCGAGCGCGGTCTCCACGTCGCCGGGGTGAGCGGCGAGGGCCCGCCCGAGTTCGGCACCGTCCTGCATGGCCAGGTTGGCGCCCTCGCCGTTCGGTGGCATGAGGTGGGCCGCGTCGCCGAGCAAGGTCACCCCGGGTACCCGGGCCCAGCGGTGCCCGGCCGGCAGGGTGGCGAGGCGGCGCAGCACCGGCGGGGTGTCGCTTTCGGTGATCAGGGCGGTCAGCTCGGGGGCCCAGCCGGCGAACTCCTCGGCGACCCGCGCCGTCACGGTCGCGGCGTCGGCCCCGGCGAGCCACTCCTCGGGCTTGAACAGCTGCGCATACGTGTGCAAGGTCCCGCCGCTTTCCCGGTGCGCGACGAACCCCTTGCCGGGCGCCAACGCGTAGAGCGCACCCGCGCCGACGGCCTTCGCGGCGGCGGGATGCCGGGCGTCGCCGTCGAAGAGGAACGTCTCGACGACCGATACGCCGACGTACTCCGGGGTCGCCGCGGAGACCAGCGGACGGACTTTCGACCACGCGCCGTCCGCGCCCACCAGCAGGCTCGTCACGATGCTCGTGCCGTCGGCCAGGCGCACCTCGTGGCCACCGTCGCCGAGGGCCCGCACCCCGGTGACCTTGTGTCCCCAGTGGACGGTGCCGGGTGGCAGCGAGTCGAGCAGCAGCTGCCGCAGCTCCCCGCGCTGCACTTCGGGACGTTCGCCGGTGCCGTCGTCGGGCTGGTCGAGCAGCACGGTGCCGTGGCGGTCGACCACACGCGTGGATTCCCGGCCCGGCAGGACGAGCTTCCGGAACCCCTCGGTCAGGCCGGCCGCCTCGAGCGCCGGCCGGCCGTTCCAGGGGTGGATGTCGAGCATGCCGCCCTGGCGGCGGGCGGCCGGTGAGGCTTCGGCCTCGTAGACCTCGACCGGGATGCCGTGCAGGTGCAGGACGCGGGCCAGGACGAGCCCGCCGAGGCCGGCTCCGATGATCGTGACAGTCATGGCTTCCTCCGATTGGATCGTCGTTCCAATCGTCACGCTAGCACGAGTTTGGATCGACGTTCCAACCGTGCGATGATCGGCACATGGCGAACCGAGCCCAGCGGCGCACGGACGGGCTGTCCAAGGAAGTGATCGTGCGGGCGGCGGCCGCGATCCTCGACGAGGGCGGCGAGGCCGCGCTGACGTTCCGCGCGCTCACCGCCCGCCTGTCGACCGGCTACGGCGCGATCTACCACCACGTCGCCAACAAGAGCGACCTCCTCGCGGCGGCCACCGACGCCGTCATCGCCCGCGTCATGGGCGACGCGGTCGTCGAGGGGGAGCCGCGGGAGGCGCTGCGCACGGTGTCGCTGGGCCTGTTCGACGCGATCGACGCCCACCCCTGGGTCGGCGCCCAGCTGTCCCGGGAGCCGTGGCGACCGGCGCTCCTGGAGGTCTACGAGCGCATCGGCGGCCTGCTCGTGGCGCTCGAAGTGCCCGAGCGGGCGTTGTTCGACGCCGCGGGCGCGCTCGTCAACTACGTGCTCGGCGTCGCCGGGCAGAACGCCGCCAACGCCCGGCTCCTCACCGCCGACGAGGGCGACCGCGCGGACTTCCTGGGCGCGGTCGCCGCCCGGTGGGCGGCGCTCGACCCGGACGAGTACCCGTTCGTGCACCAGGCGGCCGGCCAGCTGCGGGAGCACGACGACCGCGAGCAGTTCCTCGCGGGCGTCGACATCTTCCTGGCCGGGATCGCCACCCTGCGCTAGCGGACCGCCGTGGGCGCCCAGGCCGCGAGTTCCGCCCGGACCGCCGCCAGCTGGGCCGCGGTCGGCGCCGCCGCCGGTTCCGCGATCAGCGCGTAGTGCAGGCCCGGCGTGGCCGGCAGGCGCAGGCGGTCACCCACCCGGGTGGGTGACGCCAGGTCCGTGACCACCGTCGGGGTCAGCCCGGCCGGAACGTGCAGCTCGGTCGGCGCACCCGCGTCCGTCCCCTGCCACACCAGGACGCCGTACCGGCCCGCGCCGGTCAGCGCCGCGGTCGCCGGCATCGTCGACGGGATCCGGTTCCACGTCAGCGTCTGGCTTCCGTCGCGCGAGCGGTCCTCGTACGTGAACGCCAGCGTGTGCCCGGCGACCGCCGCCGGGTACAGGCGGTCGAGCAGGCGCGCGTCCTGGCGGAGCTGGACCGTGCCGTCGTCCGCCGTGCGGGCCGACGAGAAGTCCTCGCCGTTCCAGGCGTCGCCGTCCGTCTTGACCTTGTCCGGGTTGTCGTTCATCAGCTCGTGGTGGCGGCCGCTGTAGACGTCCCACTGCCACTGCGTCGCCGACAGCACCGGGCCCGACTGCGCCGGCCGGCCCCACCAGTTCGCGCCCGACACCCGCGAATCCAGGGCCTGGTACATCGCCTTGTCGACCGTCGGGGTCTTGTCCGAGGTGTAGCCGGTCATCGGGTGGCCGAACTCGGTGACGATCGCCGTCGTGCCCAGCGCGGCCGCGCGGTCCCGGACCGTGCCGAAGCTCCCGCTGTACTGGCCGTCACCCGCCTTGCCCGGCATGAACACGCCGGACTGGGCGAGCTGGTCGTAGAAGTGCGTGTTGAACACGTACCGCGGTCCCATGACGCCGGTGTCCTGGAAGCCGCCGGGGTGGAGCTGGAAGGAGATGTTGGCGTTCCAGAACATGTTCGGCTCGACGAACTCGGGCTTGTCCTGCCAGCCGGCGGCATCCATCGCGTCGCGGAACCGCTTGAAGAACGGCCACAACACGTTCTGTTCCCACGCCTTGCTGTCCTGGCCCTGGTCGTACCGCCCGGCGAAGGGCTCGTTGTACGGGTCCATGCCCGCGACGCCCGCGAACTGCGCGGCGCTCAGGTTCGCCCGCAGGTAGGACATCGTCTGGACGGCCTGGCCGACGAACTCGTCCTGGACGCCGCGGGCGTTGTGCCAGAAGTCCTTCGTGGCGTCCTGGACCGCGCCGTTCTGGGTGATGTTCTGGCCCCAGTGGGCGCAGATGCCGCAGCTTTCCGCGGGGTAGCCGCCGAGGTCGACGACCCACTTCGGCGCGCCGTCGCCGGTGTACCAGCTGCCGCGGTTGAACAGGTAGCGGGAGAACAGGTCCTGGTGGAAGTCGGGCAGGACGGTGAACCCCTCGTCCAGGAACGCCTTCATCTGGTCGGTCAGCGCGGCCAGGTACTGCGTGTTCACCGGCCCGCGCACCGGCTGCGTCCCGGCCCACGCGATCGGGATCCGCACGGCGTTCGCGCCGGTGAGCGCCCGCATCGCCTGGGCCGACCGGCGCGCGTCGGCCGCGTTGGCGAACGGCAGGAAACCGTTTTCCGCGAGCTTCACCTCGCCCGAGACGTTGAAGCCGCGCAGGACCACTTCGCGGCCGTACTCGTCGACGAAGGCCGAGCCGCGCACGGTCAGCCGGTGCTGCGGAACGTCTTCGGCGACAGCGGAAGCGACGACACCGGAGGTCATCGCCACGGCGGTGAGCAAAGCCACGAGCAGGCGCATGATGGCGGCCCCAAACATGAAGGAGTTTCGCAAAAGCTAGCGACCCGATCCTGGCCCGTCAAGGGCCGAACGGAGCTGTCAGGCCGCCCGCCGGAGCCACTGCTGGTTCGCCACGCCGGTACACGGGTACTGCTTGAGGGCGGCGCTGTCGGCCGTCGACGCGGAGACGACGTCCAGGCACTTTCCGCTGTGGCGGGCCACGATCCTGACGTAGCCGTTGTCGGCGGCCTGGAGCTGCCACTGCTGGTTCGTGCCGCCGTTGCACGCCCACTGGACCGCCGCGGCACCGTCCGCGGTGGAGCCGTCCGAGACGTCGAGGCACTTCCCGCTGTGCCGGGCGATCAGGGTGACGTACCCGTTGCCGAGGTCGAGTTCGCTCCACTGCTGGTTCCAGCCGCCGTTGCACGAGTACTGCTTCACCGGCGTGCCGTCGTCGCGCGACGAACCCGAGATGTCCGCACACTTGCCGCTGTGGCGGGCGACCAGCGATTCGTACGCGCTTCCGGTGCCGACGCCGGCGACCACGCCGGTCGACGCGTCGACGCTCACCTTCGGGTACCAGCTCATCGACATCGTGGTGGCACTGGGGAAACCCAGCGGCAGCCACACGTACCGCGACTCGTTGACCGGACGGTTCCAGGCACCCGCCCAGCGATCACCCAGGTACAGGTAGGAGGTCGCCTGCGCACCCTGGACGGGCAGGACGTACGCGGTCTGGCTGCCGAAACCGGTGGAGTCCCCGACGTTCGCCAACGCGCTCCACGTCCCCGTGACGCTGGTGGCCGTCGCGTACTTCTGCTGGTTCGGCTGCCAGCCCGTGGCGCCCGAGGTGAGGAGGAAGTAGACGCCGTTGCGCTTGAACATCGCCGGCGCCTCGCGGTACGAGCCGGGCCACAGCGTCCGCACCAGCGCGGCGACACCGGTGTAGTCGGCGGTGAGCCGGTAGACGTTCATGTCGGCGTTCTCGCGGGCCGCGGAGGCCATGTACGCGGTTCCGTCGTCGTCCTTGAACAGCGTGATGTCCCGCGACATGTGGGCACCGAGCGGGCGGAAGCTGCCGCGGTAGGTGTAGCCGCCGTCGACCGTGGACGAGGTGGCCACGGCCGCGCGCGCTTCGGCGTAGTCGTCGCCGTTCTCCTTGTGCATCCACATCACGTACTGCCCGGTCGAGCTGTTGTAGATCACCTTCGGCCGCTCGATCTTCGCCCGGCCCAGCTCGGCCGCCGACGACTGCGTCAGCACGTCGCCCCGGAACTCCCAGGTCTTCAGGTCGGTCGAGCGATAGACCGAGACGGCGCGGAAGGTGTCGTCGGCGTTGCGGTTCTCGCCGAACCAGTAGTAGTACGCGCCCACCTTGAGCATCCCGCCGCCGTGGGCGTGCACCAGTGCGCCGGAGGTGTCGGTGAACTGGCTCCCGTTGGTCACCGTCACCGCCGCGGCCTGCGCACCGGGCGCGCCGAACAGCAAGGTGACGAGCACGAGCAAGGACAAAACCGCGCTACGTCGTCGTAGCATGACGGCTCCTTCGCAAGCGTGTCAGTAGCCGACGCGGAACGTCGCGTCCTGCTTGTCCACAGTGGAGGATGAACTGCTCAGCGGGTCGATCCGCAGCACGTACGAGTAGTGCCGGAGATAGCGGTCGGGGAAGTTGTGCGAGCGGAAGGACGACCAGCTCGCGTCGGCGAGTCCCGCCGTCTGGTGGAAAGTCGCGTCCGCCTTGAACGTCGCCGAGCCGTCGTCAGCCGCCAGGCGCAGCTCGTAGTTGCTGTGCCGCAGGTACCGGCCTGGGTAGTTGATGGACTCGAACGACACACCGGTGGCGTCCGCCAGGCCGGGCACCAGCTTCCACAGCTGATCCTGGTACGGGTCGAACGGATAGGCGTCGATGCGTCCGACGGAGTCCGCGTGCCGGACGTACCGGTCCGGGAAGTTGTAGGACTTGAGCCGCCGCCAAGCCGGGGCGCCCCACTGCGCGACGAGGGCGGACCGCTCCGCGGCCGTGATCGGCGTGATCCCGGGGTGCTTGGAGTTCAGCGGCTGCGTGTAGGCGCGGTCGTTCAGCAACGTCCAGTTCCCGGCGGCCACGTCGGTGGTCTCCCAGCAGAAGAACCGGCCGTTGGGGCTCCACGTGTCACCCCAGAGGTACCAGCGGTTGCCCGACAGCGCGGGCACGATCTGCGGCGCCTCCACCCCCCGCCCGGGTGAGATCCCGGTCTTGTAGGTGGTGAAGCTGCCGGGAGCCAGGGCCCCGGAGCGCTGGCCGACCAGGGTGCTGTTGGTGTTGTTCTTGACGTACAGGTAGTTGACGCCGCCGATGGTGGCCATCGTCCCGTCGATCGTCGCGTGGCCGGGGTCGAAGAACACCTGTGGCGCACTGACCGTCGCGAAATCGGTGGTGTAGTTGACCATGATGACGTCGTGGCCGCCGTAGGCCGCCGAGTAGATGATCGCGTACTGGTTGCGCGAAGGGTCCCAGAACGCCTCGGGTGCCCAGCTGTGCGTGGCCATCGAGTGCAGCTTGATCCGGCGGTAGCCGGTGAACCCGCGCAGGTCCGCCGAATCCCAGACGTGGACGTACTGGTTCTGCAGCGACCAGTCGGTGCCCTTGAGGTCGGTCGCCAGCACGACGAACCGGCCGTCCTGCTTGCGCAGCACGAACGGGTCGCGCAGCCCGCCGGTGCCGGCCGTCGGCGTCACCACGGGGTTGTTCTGGTTGAGCGGCATCCAGTCGAGGCCGTCCGCGCTGACCGCCAAGTGCAGCCCGTAGTCGGCGCCCGTCATCGACGGCGACTCGGTGAAGTACGCCATGACGTACCCGCCGGAGGCGGCCTGGGCGCGGGCCGCTGCCCTGCTGCCGAGCACGCCGGCGACCGCGGCTGCCGCCGTGCCCGCCATCAGTCCACGTCGACTGATCATCGTCCACCCATCTCGTCGTCGAGTACCGGGCAACAAACAGGATTGTTAGCGCTAACAAGCGGTCGTAGTGTAGGTGACGCGCGCCACAGGGTGTCAAGGGGCCGATCGTCGGGACGCGGGACACCACCAGGCAAAACAGCCAATTGACCCCGCGGGGATCGGCAGCTATGTTAGCGCTCACTCCGCGCTCGGCGACCGTTCCCAGGTCCCGGAATCAGCCGCATCACCCTTTTCCCGCGCCGTCGGCGCCCACCTCCTGGAGAACCGGTATGCCCGTTCGACTCTCGGCGACGACGTCGTCGCCGAAGTTCTTCCGGCGGTCCCGCCCGCTGACCGCGGTCCTCGCCACGCTGGCCGTGGCCGCGGCTTCCACCACCGTCTGGGCCACTTCCGGCCATGCGGCAACGCTGGACGACGGCCTGGTCGTGCGCTACGACCTCACCGGCGGCTCCGGCACGACCGTGCCCGACGCTTCCGGCCACGGCCGCAACGCCAGCGTCAGCGGCGACACGACGTGGCAGGGCGACGAAGGCCTGCGCCTGGGCGGCACCAACGGGCATGTCCGGCTGCCGGACAACCTCATGCGAGGTCTCACGGACATCACGGTTTCGGTTCAGGTCAACATCGCCGCCGACCAGGGCACGCCGTATTTCCTGTGGGGCCTCGGCAACACGACCGGCGGCGCCGGGAACGGCTACCTGTTCACCACGGGCGACGGGTTCCGCGCCTCCATCGCCTCCGGCAACTGGTCCACCGAACAGACCACCGACGCGGGCCGCAACCTGGCGCGCGGCAGCTGGCGCACGATCACCTACACCCTCGGCGGCGGGACCGCGGTCCTGTACGAGGACGGGATCGAAGCCGCCCGCAAGACCGGTGTCACGATCACGCCCGGCTCGATCGGCGGCGGCACCACGACCGCCGACTACCTGGGCCGGTCGGTCTACGACGGCGACAAGTACCTCAAGGGCAGCGTCCGCGACTTCCGCGTCTACGACCGCGCGGTGACCGCCGACGAAGCCCGCGCCCTCGGCGAGCGCACCGCCGCCGGGCGCGCGACGGCCGACGCGGCCGCCCTCGACCTCGGCGACACCTCCGCCGTCACCGACAACCTCACCCTGCCCAGGACGGGCGCCGGCGGCTCGGCCATCACCTGGTCGTCGGGCAACCCGGCGGTGGTGTCGGCGACGGGGGTAGTGACGCGGCCCGCCCCCGGCGCCGGCAACGCGAAGGTGACCCTGACGGCGGCTGTCTCCTACGCCGGCCAGAGCGTGAGCCGCTCCTTCACCGTCACGGTGCTGCAGGACATCACCGACCGGCAGAAGGTCGACAACGCGCTCGGGGACATCGTCCTCCCCGACCAGGACGCGATCCGCGGCAACATCACCCTGCCGGTCAAGGGCGCCCGCGACGTCACGCTGACCTGGTGCAGCCAGGACCCCCGCGTCGTCACCGCCACCGGCGAGGTGACCCGGCCCGCGGCCGGGGCCCGGCCGGCCAAGGCGCGGCTCACTGTCCGCGCGACGAAGGGTCACGCGACCGCGGAACGGTCCTTCACCGTGACTGTCCTGCCGCTGCCGAAGAAGGAAGCGCTCGAGGGTTACATGTTCGCCTACTTCACCGGTGAGGCGACCCAGGACACCGAGCAGATCCACTTCGCGGCCAGCCGCGGGAACGACCCGCTGCACTGGGACGAGCTCAACGGCGGCCGGCCCGTCCTGCGCTCGAACTACGGCGAGACCGGCGTGCGCGACCCGTTCATCGTCCGCAGCCCGGAGGGCGACCGGTTCTACATCGTCGCCACCGACCTGCAGATCAACGACGGCCGCGGCTGGGACCAGGCACAGCGCCACGGCAGCCAGTACCTGGAGATCTGGGAGTCGACCGACCTGGTGACCTGGTCGAACCAGCGCCACGTCCGGGTCTCCGACGACACGGCCGGCATGACGTGGGCGCCGGAGGCGACCTACGACCCCTCGATCGGCGCCTACGTCGTCTACTGGGCCACCAGCCCCTACGCCCCCACGGACGCCGGCCACACCGGCCCGACGTACCCGCGGATGATGTACGCGACCACCCGCGACTTCCGGACGTTCAGCAAGCCCCAGGTGTGGAACGACCCCGGTGCCGGGGTCATCGACTCCACCGTCATCAAGGACGGCGACTACTACTACCGCCTGACCACCGACGGCAAGGTCATCGGCTCCTGCGAGCGCGACATCGTGCTCGAACGGTCGAAGAACCTGCGCGCGGTGGACCTGCCGACGACCAAGCCGCGCAACTGGCAGCTCGTGGACGACTGCATCCGCACGAAGCTCGGCACCGACTGGGTGGAAGGCCCGACGGCGTTCAAGTCCAACGACGGCAGCAAGTTCTACGCCTTCATGGACGAGACGCCCCGACGCGGTTACGTCCCGTTCGTCACCGATTCGCTGGCGAAGCCGAACTGGACGATCCCGGCCGAGTACCAGCTCCCGAAGAGCCCGCGCCACGGCACGGTGCTGCCGGTGACGAAGGCCGAGCTCGCCCGGCTGCGGCAGGGGCCGCCGCCGGTGACGGCCGACAAGAAGGGGGTCGTCGCCGACTACGACCTCACGGCGGCGGGCCGCGGCGACACCGTCACCGACGTCTCCGGGAACGGGCGGAACGCCACGATGCACGGCGGCGTCACGCGCTCGGCGGACGGGCTTTCCTTCGCGGGCAAGGACGGCTACGTCGCCCTGCCGAACAACCTGATGAGCGGCCTGAGCGGGATCACGGTGTCGGCGCAGGTGTGGGTCGACCCCGCTCAGCAGACGCCGTACTTCCTCTGGAACCTCGGCAACAGCACCGACAACACCGGCGACGGCTACCTCTTCGCGACCGGGGACACCTACCGGGCCGCGATCGCGCCCGGCAACTGGTCGACCGAACAGAACACCGACAGCAAGCGGGCGCTGACCCGCGGCGCCTGGCACACCCTGACGTACACGCTGGCGAACGGGACGGCGCGGCTCTACGACAACGGCGTCGAAGTGGCGCATGTGGACGGTGTCACGGCGAAACCCGGCGATCTCGGCGCGGGCCTCACGACGTCGAACTACCTCGGCCGGTCGGCCTACGGTGCCGACAAGTACTTCCAGGGCAAGATGCGCCGGTTCACCGTGTGGGACCGCGGTTTGACGGCCAAGGAGGTGCTCGGCGCGCCGGGCAACGAGACGGCCGTCGGGTCGGTGACCCTCGACTCGCTCAAGGTGCCCGCGATCATCGACAGCGCGAAGGGCACGATCGTCCTGCCGGTGAAGCCGGGCACGGACGTGCGGCGCCTCGCGCCGGTGCTGCAGGTGGCCGACGGCACGCAGGTGTTCCCCCACAACGGTTCGCGGCAGGACTTCACCGGCCCGGTGGGCTATTCGGTCGTCGGCGCCGGCTGGCAGAGGCGGACGTGGACGGTCAGCGCGGTGGTGATGAACAGCCCGGTGCTGCCCGGCTTCAACGCGGACCCGAACATCGTCCGCTTCGGCGACACCTACTACATCTACGCCACCACCGACGGCTACCCCGGCTGGTCGGGCACGACGTTCGACGCGTGGTCGAGCAAGGACCTCCTCACCTGGACGCGGCACCCGAAGATCCTCGACCTCGGCCCGGACGTGTCCTGGGCGGACAGCCGCGCGTGGGCGCCGACCATCACGCAGAAGAACGGGAAGTACTACTTCTACTTCTGCGCGGACGCCAAGATCGGCGTCGCGGTGTCGGACTCCCCCACCGGCCCGTTCACCGACGCGCTGGGCAAGCCGCTGATCGCGGCGAACCCGGCCGGCGGCCAGGCGATCGACCCGGCGGTGTTCACCGACGACGACGGGCAGACCTACCTGTACTGGGGCAACGGCAACGCCTACGTCGTGCCGCTGAACGCCGACCTGGTCTCCTACGACCCGGCGAAGATCACCCGCCTGACCGGCCTCGACGGCTTCCGCGAGGGGCTGTTCATGACCAAGCGCGCGGGCACGTACCACCTGACGTGGTCCATCGACGACACGGGCAGCGAGAACTACCGCGTCGGCTACGCGACGGCGACGAGCCCGCTGGGCGCCGGGCTGGTGAACCGGGGCGTGATCCTGGAGAAGGACCCCTCGCTCGGCATCCTCGGCACCGGACACCACAGCATCGTCCAGGGGCCGGGAACGGACGACTGGTACATCGCCTACCACCGTTTCGCGATCCCGGGCGGCGACGGCACCCACCGCGAAGTGACCATCGACCGGCTGCGGTTCGCCGCGGACGGCACGATCGCCAAGGTGGTGCCGACGCTCGGGAGCGTCCGGCCGGTCAGGTAGGCGTCCGGACGGCAAGGGTCCCAAGGTGGCCTTCGGTGTGTGGAACACACCGAAGGCCACCTTGGTGCGCCGGGGGCCGGGCCCACCCGGCCGGGGGAAATCGTGTCGATCAAGCGAACCGGATGCGCTTTCCGGCCGTATCCCCCAGTAGGACGGTGGACGACGGAGGGACGGCACGTGGCGCGCGAAGGGACACTGATCGGTGATCGGTACCGCCTGCTCGGCCCGGCCGGGCCGGGCACGGTGGTCTGGCACGCCCAGGACGAACGGCTGGACCGGATCGTCGCCGTCAAACCGTTGTTCGACGAGCCGCCCGCGGCGCCCGCCATCCCCGCGCCGCGGGCGGCCATCTGTGACGTCGTCGACGAGGACAGCACCACCTACCTGGTGCTCGAATACCCGGGGGCGCGGACGCTGACCGAGCTGCTCGACGAGCACGGCACGCTGGCCCCCGGTCTCGTCGCGCGGTTCGGCGCCCAGCTGGCCGCGGTGCTGGCGGCCGCGCACGACGAAGGCGTCCTGCACGCCGCCGTCGACCCGGACCACATCGTCATCTCCGCCGACGGACACGCCGGGATCGTGGCCGGGGCGACCGGCTCGCGCGCCTACCACGCCCCCGAGGTGCTCGACGGGGGCTTCCCCGACTTCCCGGCGGAGGTGTACTCCCTCGGCGCGACCCTCTACGCCGCGCTGCAGGGACGACCCGGCGCCGAGCACACGCCGGCGCACCACCCGGTCGCCGAGGCCGTGCTCCGGCTGTTGCACCCCAACCCGGCGGCCCGGCCCACGATGGCGGAGGCCGAAGAACTGTTCAACAGCTCCTTGCCCCGCCGTCCGGTCTCGCGGCCGGATGGCGGGGCAAGGCGAGCTGCCGCGGGCGACTACCGCTGCGTGTAGACGAAGCCGACCTTGTCGACCTCGTCGCCGGTGCGGCCGTGGAAGCCGGCGATCTGCCAGCCGTCCGGGGCCGTGCGGGTGACGCAGTCGCCGGTCGCCGAGCCGCCGGCGAGGACGTGGCCGAGGTTGGTGGTGAACCGGGCCGAGAAGATCCGGGTCGTGTTGCTGTACTTGCCCTGGCACAGGGTCGCCGTCGTGACGTACTCGCCGGTGCCGAGCGTGAGCGACGCCGCCGTGCCGCCCGTGCCGCCGTGGGTCAGGGTGGTGCCGTTCTCCAGGGTCACCCCGAGCTGGTCGACGCGGGAGCCGCTGCGCAGCGAGAGCGTCCGCACCCGGGCGCCCGCGGGCACCGCGGCGACGTCGGTGAAGTAGTCGCCGTGCGGGCCGCCGTACTGGTCCGACAGACGCAGCGCCGGGTTGCGCGTCCAGTCGAACCGCACGGTGATCGGGTCGTGGTCGGACAGCATCTTGCCGTCACCGTCGAGGAACTTCGCGTGCTCGTTGTTGTAGAAGGTCGCGTTGAGCGAAACGAGCTTGCTGCTGCGGTAGAGGACCTTGTCGACGACCTCGCAGTCGTTGGTGACCACCGGTTCGCACACCAGCGCCGGGCTGCCGGGCGCGGGGGCGACCCCGCCGCGCACGAGCTTCACCCACGCGTCGGTGAGACCGTTGTCCGAGGCGAACCCCGCGATCGTGTCGGCCGCGCGGGTGTAGCGCGTGTTGGTGTCGCCCATGACGACCACCGCGTTGCCCGCCGAGTGGGAGCGGATGAACGCGGTCAGCTGCGCCAGGTTCGACGCGCGCGACGCCTCGTCGCCGTCGTTCGTCCCGGCGTTGGTGTGCGCGTTGTAGAAGTCGACGTACACGCCCTCGGCCAGCCGCACCCGCATGAAGGTGAAGCCCTTCGGGGTCAGGCAGTCGCCGGAGTCGACCTGGCAGGACGTCCAGCGGACGCGTTCGAAGTCGTCGCCGTCGTACGGCAGCGTGGACAGCGTGTTCAGGCCGCTGCCGAAGCCGGCGCCGCCGCTGGTGGGCGTGCGGTACGGGTGGTTGTCCGCGGCGTAGAGCTTGGCGTGGTAGTTGAAGTCCTCCTCGACGTGCACGACGTCGTAGGGAGCGATCCGCTGCCCGATCGCCGTCGTCGCGGGGTCACGCGGCGTCGGCGCGCTCGAGATGCTCTCGGGCAGGCCGGCGACGTTGTAGCTCAGGACCGAGAAGCTGCCGCCGCCGTCGGCGGCGTGCGCGGCCGCCGGACTGACCACTGTGGACACCGCGGCGGCGAGCGCCAGCACGGCCAGGCGTTTCTTCACGAGAACTCCCGCAGGATTCGGACGGACAAACCGGTGGACGTGTAACGCGGAACCACCCGGTACCCCGGGCGGTCGACTCGGATGGCGGAGAACCGGCCGCGCAGCCGCCGGGCGCACAGCACGTCGACCTCGTGCGCCGGGCAGGAGCCGGTCACCCGGAGCTCCAGGGCGCCGCGCTCCAGCGTGGCCTCGCCGCGCACGAGCAGCGCCGCTCCGGCGGCGACGGACAGCGTGCCGCCCGTCTGGTGGTAGCCGCCGGCCCGGAGACCGGACGCGCGCAGCACGCCACCGGCGAGTTCGACGTCGCCGGTGCCCAGCGCGCCCGGCGTCGCCGCGACCAGCGTGCCCGCTTCGACGCGGGTGCCGCCGCGGAAGGTGTTGGCCCCGGCGAGGGTCAGCGTCCCGGTACCCGCCTTGACGAGCCCGCCCGCGCCGCCGATGTCGTTGCGCCAGCTGTCGTCGGCGGCGAACCCGCCGCGGGTGGCGTCCATCGTGACGCGGACGGCGGTGTCGAACGCGCCGTAGCCGTCGGCCGCGGCGAAGAGGTTCAGCCGTCCCCAAAGCTCGGGGCCGTCGAGCAGCGGGTGCCCGGCCGGGAACGCCGTGGTGCGCAGGACTTCCCGCCGCTGCGCCGCGTCGAGGTACGGCAGCCGCGTCTCGAGGAGAACCTCGGCGCCCTTCGGCACCCGCATCGCCACGCGCGTGTCGCGGTCCGGCAGCCCGTAGGTCGCCCGGCGCGCGACCATCGCGGCGTTGGCCCGGCGGTCGCCGTATTCGTCGGCGCCGGTGTGCGCCCGGGCGAACAGCGTGTCCGCCGTCGTGCCGGTCTTCGCGGTGAAGTACTTCAGCGCCTGCTCGCGCGCCGCCGTCTTGAGCGCCGCGTTCTCCGGGTCGGCCAGCGTCGCCGCGGTGAGCGCGGTGGCCAGGGTCCGGCCGCCGATCACGTCCACCGGCGAGTGCATCCCGGCGACGATCCGCGTGTCGGCCAGGTCGTAGGCCCGCGCCACCAGCTCCTGGAACCGCTCCGGGACCGCGTAGGCCAGGGCGAGGCAAGCCAGGTGGAACGCGTTGGTGTGGCCGCTGGGGAACCCGCCGTCGTCGGCCGGGTTCGTGCTGCGCTGCCGCAGCAGCTGCGGTGCGACGACCACGTCGGACCGGTAGACCGGGAACCCGAGCGCGTCGGTCCGGCCGGTGTCCTCGACCCGGCTGTCCGCGGTCAGCCGCCACGGCCGCGGGTACTGGTAGGCGGCCTTGCTCGGGTTGCCCGAAGCGAAGTTCCCGCGGACGGTGTCGACGAGCGTGGCCACCAGGCCGAGCTCCGAGTCGTGCGAACCGGCACCGAGCGCCGAGCCCGCCGGGGCGTTCGCCGGGACGGCGTCGTCGATCTTGGCCGGCGGCGTGCCGTCGGGCGCGGAGGTGATGCCCGTGACGGCCTTGGCGCCGCTGCGGTAGAGGTCGGCCAGGGGGCCGAGGCCGCCGATGGCGGCGTAGGACTGGTGCTGGCGGTCGTAGACGAAGGCGCGCTTGGCTTCGGCGTCGGTCCGGTGGCGGGTGACGGCGACGCAGTGCCGGACGTTCGCGCGCAGCACCGCCGCGTCGAGCACGACACCACTGTCCCAAGTGGATCCGGTACGCCAGATCCGCTGCATCCCGCTCAGGATCCGGACCGCGGCGTTGGTCTCCGGGGTGTGGTTCGCCGGGACGTTCGTGCGGTAGCTGTCGACGAAGGCCGTCGTCTCCTCCGCCCACGCGGGCACGCCCAGCACGGCGGGCACGGCGGCGACGGCGGGCACGAGCGCGGACCAGCGCAGGAAGGTCCGCCGGTCCAAGGGCGCGAGGCTCAACTGGTTCTCCTGGGAAGGCCCGCGTGGCCGGAAAAGCGCGCGGGGAATCGATGCGGGAATGATCAGCGCCGGGCGGCCCCCCGGTCAAGGAGCGTCCGGAGTAATTCGCCGGGCAGTAACCTAATCTTTTTCGGGGGTATCACGAATTCGACGAATTCACTCGATCCGGACTTCGACGGCGGGGCTGTACACGAGCCGCCCGTGGGCGGTCACGCGGACGAGCACCCACCAGTGAGCCCCGCGCCGGGCCGTGTGCCCCGCGCGAACGGTGATCGCCGTGGTGATGCTCGCGCCAGCCTCGAGCCGGAACGGCTGCGCCCGTGGGCCGATCGCCAGCTCACCCGCCCAGGTGCCGAACGGGCTGATCGCCGCGACCCCGCCCCGGATTTCGCTCTGGGCCAGGTTCGTCAGCGTCACCGGCAGCTCGGCCCGCCCGCCCGGTCCGACGATGATCGGGCCGGGTGGGAGTTCGACGTCGACCAGGTCGTCGCGCGGCGGCGGCGCCCCGATCAGGATTTCGGCCGTGTCTTCGAGGATTTGCCCGTGGTCGTCGGTGATCCGGGCGGCGAGCAGGTACCGGCCGGGCGTGTCCGGACCCCGCACCTCGACCGTGGTTTTCGCGTGCTCGCCCGGCTCGAGGTCGTAGCCCAGGTCCGGAACCGGCTCGGTCCGCCAGCCCGGGGGCAGCCCCAGTTCGGCACGGCCGCGAGCCGGACGGCCGCTGCAGCTCACCGTGACGTCCAACCGGGCTCGCCCGTCGTCGAGCGTCAGCCGGGTCGGCGTCACGTGCACGCTCACCGGCAGGTTGCCGATCGGTGCCGGGCCTTCGTTGTGCAGCCAGTACCGGGTGTGGATCGGCTGTACCGGTTCCGTGGCGATTTCCCGGCCGGTTCCCATCCGGGCGGCGGGTTCCAGCCGGAGGGTCGCCACGTCCGCGGCCGCCAGTTCGACGCGCGCGCGTCCGTTGTCGACGTCGACCGGTTCGCCCCGCTCCTCGAGGAGGTCGGTGCGCCAGGCCGCACGAATCCCGCCGTGCAGCGCGATCGACGCCGTGGCCGCGGACCCGGTCGATTCGTACACCCGCAGAGTGATCGCGTCCGCGGGAGGGATCACCGCCCCCGAGGCCAGGGGGTTGCCCGCGGGTTTCGCCGCGGTCAGCACGACTTCGGCGGGCTCGACCGAGATCAGGCTCAGCGTGGGCGGCAGCGCGCCTTCGGTGGCGGATACCTGACGGGCCTGGAGCGGGTGCGCGGCTTCCTGGGCACCGCGCGGGAAACCGGCGGCCCGCCAGTCCCCTTCCCCGGCGACGATCGCGAAATCGAACGTGTGGGTCCAGTGCTGCCACGCGAAGCTGGAACCGTCCGGCGCGGTCCGGCGTTCACCGTCGATCCACACGCCGCTGGGCCAGCCGCTGCACGAGCGCATCAACGACAGGTGCAGCGTGCCGCCCGGATCGACCACGAACCCGGGCGTGCCGTGGTTGACGACCGCGACGGAGTAGCTGTCGGCGGGTTCGGCGGTGCCGGCCAGCCCGTCGGGAACCCGCACGTCGAGGGCGGCATCGGCACGCAGTTCGGCGATGGCCGCCTTGACGTCGCCGATGATCACCACCGGCAGGTCCCGCGGTCCCCGGAGATCGGCGTCGGGTACCCAGGCTTCGCGCCGGGTCCGGGTCGCCGGCACGAACACCCGGCCGTGGCGTTCCAGGGTCTCCCGGTACCCGGGCTCGGCGGAGGCGAGGACCTCGGCGGCGAACGGGTTGTCCGCGCCGGGGACGATCCGGACGTCGGGCAGGTTCGAGTCGGCGTCCAGAGCGCCGTAGCGCGGGCCGCCGGGGCGGGTGCAGGTCGCCGTGACGCCCTTCGCGGCCAGCGCCGCCACCAGTGCCCGGACCTCGAGCCCGGACGTGAGGGGCTCGACCACTTCGGCGACACCGATGGCGTGCGTGCTCCGGGTGCCGTCGTCGCGGGTGAGCGTGATGCGGGCGGTCGCCGACAGCCCGGCCCAGGTGTGGGCCGGGGTGTCCAGCGTCCAGAGGTGCTCGGCCGCGTCGACGTCGGGGAAGCCGAACGAGCGGCCGATCGCACCGAAGCCGACCTCGGCCACCGGCAGGGCGCCCGGGACGGCAAAATCGAAGCGGGCCCGCAGCAGCCGGTCCTGCCCGAGCGAGCCGTCGACCTCGGTGCGAACGTCCACTCGGGACACCCCGTGCCACAGCGTCGTGCGCTGGGTGATCCGCAGGTCGTCCAGAGCCGTGGTCGCGACGAGCCGCTCCCCCAGCGGGCTGGTCTCGACGACGACGTCCGCCGCACCGGGACCGTGGCCGGGCCCCTTCGGCAGCAGGTGCCAGGGGCCCTCGCCCCACACCGGGTGCTCGGCGTGCTCGTCCTGCACCACCAGCCCGGCGGCGAGCCCGCCCTCCCGCAGCAGCTCCCGGCCGCTGCGCCGGTCGTGGACGCGCTCGAGCGCACCCCCGCGCGAGGGGTCGGCTTCGACGGCGAAGACGTCGTTCTCGATCGACGGCGGACCCGGCCGGACCGTCCAGCCGGGCGGCACGGTGGCCGCGTCGAGGATCCGGTAGACCCGGTAGCCGAGCGCGGGCACCGCGGTCGCGAGGAACGTCAGTGTGATTTCGGCGAGCGAGCCGTCGGGGTGCCGCACGACCGCGTCGGTGACGGCGGGGACCGGACGGCCGTCCGGATCGACGACCCGCGCGCCCGCACCCCCGGGATCCCGGTGCACGGTCACCGTCGTGATCGCGTCCCGGGTCCAGGACAGCGTGTTGAGCACGAAGACGGCCTCGCCGTCCCCGGTCGTGTCGGCGTGGCCGGCCAGCTCGGCGATCGCGCCGTCCAGGACCTCGCCGCCGCGTTCGGCCGCTTCGCGCCAGCCGGTGAGGAGGTCGAGGTAGACCTGGTCGGACTCGGTGCCGGTGATCGCGTCGTGGTGGGCGCCGTAGACCAGCTGCCGCCAGGCCTTGTCGAGGGCTTCGTGCGGGTAGCGCGCCCCGAGCAGGGCGGCGAGGGTGGCCGCCCGCTCACCGTCGAGCACCGCCACCTCCGCCGCGCGCTGGGCCTGCTTGGTGTCGATGTAGGAGACGTCCTTGCCGGTGTAGACCGGGTTCATGTCCCGGGTCTGCACGCTGATCGGCGTGCCCCGCGCCGCCGCGTCCGCGCGGACCGCGGCGAAGAAGTCCCGGGGCAGGCCGACGACGAACCGCGGCCAGATGTACCGGGCGTTCCAGGTGCGGTGGATCTCGGTGCAGAACCGCGACGGGATGTTGTGGTCGTGCCCGACCGGCAGCAGCACGTTGCGCGTGGCGGCCACCTGCCGCAGCGTGCTGAACTGCCGGTAGGCCTCCTCCATCGCGTCTTCGAGGGTGTCCTGGCGCTCGATGCCCCACCCGGCGACGTAGTGGTCCGCCATGTAGGCGGTCAGCAGCCCCCGTCCGCTCGGCGAGATCCACTCGAACTCCGACGGGAACTGCATCCGGCCGATGTCGCCGGTGTGCCGCTTCGCCCCGACGTGGTGCCAGGGCCCGCGCGCCCAGGCGCTGGACTCCAGCCCGGCGTCGGCCATCAGCCCGGGGTAGGCCGGGTCGTGGCCGAACACGTCGAGCATCCACGCCGAGCGCGGGTCGCCGCCGAGGACGTCACGCTGGTAGCCGACGCCGTAGACGGCGTTGCGGATGGTCGACTCCGGGTGGGTCAGGTTCGTGTTGGCCTCGTTGTAGTTGCCGCCCACCAGCTCGATCCGGCCGTCACGGAGGAACCGCCGCAGGTCGTGGCGGTCGCCGGGGAAGGCGTCCCAGTGCGGTTTGAGGTAGTCGACCTCGGCCAGCACGAACCGGTAGTCCTCGTCGTCGCGGGCGGCTTCGAGGTGCGCGCGGACGAGGTCGAACGCCGACCGCTGGAAGGTCATCCGCTTTTCCTGCGCCAGCGGCAGGTCGAGCCAGGTGTCGGTGAAGCCGGCCTGGGTGTTCCACCACACCGGGTCGTAGTGGAAGTGCGACACCATCCACATCGTCCAGCCGGTCTCGGCGACGACGAGGTCCGCCTCCGCCGTGACCCGCTGCCCGGCCGACTCCGCGACCACGGTGACTCGGTGTTCGGAGCCTTCCGGGGCCTGGAAGACCACGCCGACCTCGACGGTGACGCCGTCCGGGTGGACGTCGGCGGTGACCGGGTCCGGTGTGGACACCCGCTTGCCCTCGACCCGGACCCGCACCGGAGCCCGGGGCCCGGTGAGGGTCACCCGGACCACCTGGCGGGCCGCGGCGGCGGAGCCGGCGAACAGATCGGTGCCCCGCACCGCGGTGATGCGCACGCTTCCCCTACTTCGCGTTGGCGAGGGCGTTCTTGGCGTCACTGAAGAACTGCGTCACGCCGGCCGCGATCGACATCTTGCCGAACGCGATCTGCTTGGCCGCCGAGTCGAGCGCGGTCTTGACGTCGCCGTAGCCCGGCGGCGCGGTCGGGGCGGTGGGCAGGCCGTCCTTGGCGACCTGCGCGGCCACGTACTCGCCGAACTCCATGTCCGCCTTTTCGGGAGCCGTGGCGGTCGGCGTGAGGAGGTTCTTCGCCTTGTCCGACGGCGGCAGCCCGCGCTGCAGCTTCATCGTCTTGATCGCGTCGTCGTCGTTGAGGAAGAAGTTGATCAGCTTCGCCGCGCCCTCCGGGTTCTTGCTCTTCACCGGGATGCACAGCAGCACGCCACCGGACAGCGCCTGGCCCGTCTTGCCGTTCTCGCGGGGCACGACGACCAGCTTGAGCTCGTGCTGCGTCAGCGGCTGCATCTGGGCGAGGCCCCAGCCGGTGGTCATCGCGATCTGCCCGGTGATCAGCGGGTGGTTGCCGGTCGCCGCGTCGGTGTTGCTCAGCAGCGTCGGCGGGCAGATCGCACCGGCCTTGCGCAGGCCGTCCCAGAAGGTGAACCATTCGGTCAGATCCTCGGGGCCGAACCCGAGGGTCTGGTCGGGGGTGTAGAGGTCCTTGCCGCGCTGGCGCAGCCACGGCTGAAGCGCACCCGAGTCGTCCTTCGACGCGTCCAGCGCACCGTACTTGTCCGGGCCCCACGCCTTGGAGATCTCCCCGGCGATGGTGCCGAAGTCCTGCCACGTCCAGTCGCTGGTCGGGGCGGTGATCTTGAGCTGGTCGAACACCGTCTTGTCGTAGAGCACCGGGGCGTTGCCGGAGCCGGAGGGGACGCCGTAGGTCTTGCCCTTCACCGCGCCCGCCCCGCGCACCGGCGCGTACAGGGTGTCCAGCCCGATCGTGCCGGGGATGTACGTGCCCAGGTCGGTGAGGACGCTGCGCCCGGCGTAGGTGCTGACGTAGGCGGTGTCCATCTGGAAGAGGTCGGGCGGGTTGCCGCCGGCGAACTCGGTGTTCAGCTTGTCGAAGTACCCGTCGTAGCCGGAGTACTGGGTGGTGACGGCGATCCCGGTCTTGTCGGTGAAGATCTTCACCGCCTTCTGGTAGGCGTCGTTGCGGGCGTTGCCGCCCCACCAGCGGAAGGTCAGGGCGTTGTTCCCGGCGCCGGAGCCGGTGCTGGGCGGCGCGAAACCGCAGCCGGCGAGCGCGGCCGAGGCCACCCCCGCCCCGGCGATCCCGAGGAACCCCCTCCTGGACAGGTGCTGTGCCATGGCGGTCTCACTTTCTTTCTGCGGTTGGGGTTCAGCCTTTGATGCCGGTGTTGGCCACGCCGTCCACCAGGCGTTTCTGGCAGATCAGGAACACGGCGACGGTCGGCACGAGGGTGACCACCGACATCGCGAGCATCCCGCCGTAGCTGGAACCGCTCGCCCGGTCGATGAAGGAGTTGAGGCCCAGCGGGACCGTGTACCGGGATTTGTCGGACAGGTAGACCAGCTGGCGCAGGAAGTCGTTGAACGTCCAGATGAACGTCAGGACCCCGGTGGTCAGCAGGGCCGGGCGCAGGAGCGGGAGGATCACCGAGAAGAAGACGCGGGCGTGCCCGGCGCCGTCGATGGCCGCCGCTTCGTCCAGTTCGCGGGGAATGCCCCGGATGAACTGCACCATGAGGAAGATGAAGAACGCGTCGCACGCGAGCAGCTGCGGGACCACCAGCGGCAGGAACGTGTTGATCCAGTTCAGCTTGTAGAAGATCGTGTACTGCGGGATCATCGTGGCCTGGAACGGCAGCATCAGCGTCCCGAGCATCAGCCCGAACCAGATCTTGCGGAACGCGAAGTCGAGCCGGGCGAACGCGTAGGCGGCGAGCGAGCAGGACGCGATGTTGCCGATCACCACGCAGAGCGCGATGGTCGCGGAGTTCGTGAGGTAGACGGTGAACGACGTGCCCGTCGCCGTCCAGCCACCGAGGTAGTTGTCGAAGGTGAAGTGCCACGGGATGGGGTCGAGCGTGCTGAAGATCTGGTTCTCCGGCTTGAACGACGCCCCGACCAGCCACACCAGCGGGTAGATCATCACGACGACCGCGGCGAGCAGCACCCCGTGCGCCCGCCAGTGGATCTTCGCCGGCGCCTTGACGTTGACGGCCATTTCGGTCCTTTCTGCCCGGTCGGCGATTCAGTCCGCGTACGTGACCCAGCGCCGTGAAGACGCGAAGTAGAGCGCGGTGAAGAGGCCGATCACCACGAACAGGACCCACGCCATCGCCGAGGCGTAGCCCATCTGCAGGCTCGAGAACCCCTTGCGGTAGAGGTAAAGCGTGTAGAGCATGGTCGAATCGATCGGGCCGCCCAGCCCGCCGCTGACGACGTAGGCCGGGGTGAAGGTCTGGAACGCGTTGATCGTCTCCAGGACCAGGTTGAAGAAGATCACCGGCGAGAGCATCGGCACGGTGATCCGGAAGAACATCCGGATCCGGCCGGCGCCGTCCAGCTCCGCGGCTTCGTACAGCTCCTTCGGGATCTGCTTGAGCCCGGCGAGGAAGATCAGCATCGGGGTGCCGAACTGCCAGCCCGACAGCAGGACCAGGGTCCACAGGGCGAACCGCGGGTCCCCGATCCAGTCCGCGCCGCGGATGCCGAAGATCCCGAGGATCTGGTTCAGCAGGCCCTGCTGCGAAAAGATCTGGCGCCACATCACCGACACCGCGACGCTCGCGCCGAGCAGCGACGGCAGGTAGAAGACCGAGCGGTAGAACCCCAGCGCGCGCAGGCCCCGGTTCAGCACCGCGGCGACGAGGAGCGCGGCCGCGAGCTTCAGCGGCACCGAAGCGACGACGTAGGTGAGCGTCACCTTGACCGAGTGCAGGAACTTCTCGTCCTGCCACATCGCCAGGTAGTTGTCGAAGCCCACCCACTGCGGCGAGCTCAGCAGGTCGAACTTCGTCAGCGACAGGTACAGCGAGTACGCCATCGGCAGCAGGACGAACCCGAAGATCCCGAGGAACCACGGCGACAGGAACAGGTACGCCGCCAGGTTGTCCTTGTGCCGCTTCCGGCGGCGCCGGACGGGCGCGGGTTTCGCCGCCGGTGGGCTCCCGGCTTCGACAGGGTGCGTTGCGGCTTCGGCTGACATCGGCTGCTCCCGGGACTCCAGCGTGGACCGGCAGCGCTCCTGAACCGGGCGGCTGCCGTGGCACTTCTTCCGACGCACGCGGTTCCAGTGGTTCCGTCCCAGGGAGCTGGAAGCGCTTTCTCGGCACTCTAGGCAGCGGGCTCCGCCGCTGTCAACGGCGGGCCGCTCACCCCTCCTCGAGCACCGCGCGGATACCCTTCTCCCTGGCCAGGTGCGCGGCCCCGAGCACGGTCGCGCGGGCGCCCAGCTCGCTCACCACGACCTCGGCCGGCCAGCTCAGCCGGTCGATGGCGGCCACGACACCCGGCCGGAGCAGCTTGTTCCGCCCCACCCCGCCGCCGAGGACGACCAGACCGGGATCGACGACCGCGCAGATCGACGCGGCCAGGTTCCCGACGGCTTCGGCGTGTTCCGCGACGATCCCGAGCGCGACGGCGTCCCCCTTCTCGGCCAGCGCGAACAGCGCGGCGGCCGTCTTCGGCGCCGGGTCCGGGCGGCGTTCCCGGGCACGGCGCAGCAGCTCCCGCGAACCGAGCCGCGCTTCCAGCGCGTCCCGCACCGGCGGCCGGTCGTCCGCCCACGGGTAGGCCAGCCGGGCGACCTCCCCCGCCGCGCCGCTGGCCCCGCGCACGAGCCGCCTCCCGAGCACCACACCCGCTCCGATCGCCACGCCGACCTGCAGGAACACGAAGCTGTCGTGGTCCTTGCCCGCCCCTTCGGCCAGTTCGGCGATGGCCGCGCAGTTGACGTTGTTCTCGGTGTGCACGGCCGCGCCGCCGGGCAGCCCGAGCGCGGCCACGGCGCCGGAGATCCGCGCCATGGTCGCCGGATCGCCGCGGCCGGGCGGGGAGACCACTTCGGACACGGCGACCACCACGGCACGAAGCGGACCACGCCCGCTTCCGGGGCGGAGCACCTCTTTCACCATGTCCGCCGCCGAGGCGGGCCTCGACGTCTGGTCCTCGTCGAGGAGCTCCCCGCCAAGGGTGGTCGCCCGCAGCGCGACCTGCGTCGATCCGCGGTCCACCGCCAGCACGTACCCGGCCCGGGGGCCCAGCCGGTAGACCACCGCGGTCCGCCCGGTGGCGCCGGACGAGCTGCCGCTGCGCTCGGCGAGGCCCGCGGATTCGAGCTCCGCCATCACCAGGGAAACCGTCGGTTTCGACAGCCCGCACGCCACTGCGAGCTGTGGCCGGGTGGCCTGGCCGGCGGCCGCCAGCGCGGCGAAGACCTCGCCGGCCCGGTCACCGATGCCCGATTTCGCCATCTGCACCCTGCTTCCGCCGAAGTGAAACTGTCGAACGCCCGCCGTCCGCGCTCCGTGCCGTTGACAACGTACGGGTTCGTTTGTTTACTACTTAACCAAGTGCGGGTCCCAGCCGCATCATCGTTTTTCCGGCCCACCGAGGGCAAGGTTCGGGAAAGCGCTTTCCCGACCACGTCGACCGGTCCGGCGCCCAGGACGGCAGGGAGGCTGCGAAGCGGATGGATCCGATCCTGCTGCCGAGCCAGCACGCGAGCTCGCACGACCTGCCCGACGATCCCGCCCACCTCGACGCCGTCCTGGCCACCGCGGCCGACGACGCGCTGGCCGCGCAGCAGCCGGACGGCAACTTCGAAGACCCCGCGGCCGACGACGACGTCGGGGACATGGGCCTCGGCGTGATCTCCTTGCTCTGCCTCGCCCGGCAGCGCGGGATGCCCGGCGATCCGGCGGTCACCGACGCGGTGCGCCGGGGCCTGGACTTCTTCCTCGCGCACCGGGTTTTCCGACGCGACAACCCCGGCGAGCCGTTCCTGCGCGTCCGCCACAGCGGCCTGCCGTACGCGCGGTACATGCCCGGAGACGGCGAACACCCCTTCGGTGACTGGCCGAGCACGGTGTGGGCGATGCTGCACGCGGTCAACGTCCTGGAGCTCGGCGAGGGCCTGCTCACCGGCGACCAGTACGCCGAGGTGACCGAGCTGGCGCTCGGGTACTGGCGGTGGCTGACCGAAGCGAGCATGTTCAACCCCCAGCAGACGGGCAACCAGGCCCTCGGCGCGATCGTCGCGGGCCTGATGCTCGGCCGCCACCTCGGCAGTGTTTCCCGCGACCGCGAAGGCAAACGCGTCACGACGGCGGCCATGCGGCTCTACACCGACGTGATCCGGCCGTCGCGCGTGACCGACCGCGGCTTCGCGCTGCCGGCGGAGCACGGCGCCGGCCACGACCAGAACTACCTGCCGATCTCGCTGTCCTTCCTGGCCCAGGCCCACCGCGTCACGGCCGACCGGCTGTTCCTCGACGACGCCGCGGAGATCGCCCGTCACCTCGACTGCCGCCTTTCGGCGCGCGGCTTCGACTACGGCGGTCCGCGCTACAGCGAGCAGCACTGCGGCGCCGAAGGCTTGCTCGGCCTCCGCTACTTCGGCGCGCACCTGGCCACCGACCTCGGCCGCTACCTGGGCGACCGGCGCGTCGCCTACTACCCGGCGGCGCGGACCGGCGCGCCGAGCGGGCACTTCGCGTTCACGACGGTGTGGCTGTACCAGGACGACAGCAAGTGGCACCGGACGCCTGCCTTTCCGGTCACGACGTCGTATTCGCTGCGCCACCGCGCCGCGTCCGTGTCCTTGACGGGCAGCCACACGCCGTACCTGATCGACGCGGGACGCGCTGCGGTGATCGAGCCGGTGCTGGCGGGCCAGCACGGCATCGGCCCGGTCCTGGATCGCACGCTGCTCACCCGCCCGCTCGGCCCGCTCCGGGTCCGCGACGCCCGGGACGGCGACGTCGTCGCCCGGCTGGTCACCAAAGCGGTGGTCACCCGGGAGCAGGTGATGCTCCGCGTCCAGCAGCTGTTCGTGGCGGAGGAGCAGCGGATGACGCTGTTCGCGGTGGTCCCGGCGGCCGGGTGCGAGTTCCTCGCCGGGCTGCCGTACGTCGAGGAAACACCGGACGGCCAACGCAAGATCGTCACGGTGGCCGAGCCGGGCGGAGCGCCGTTCGACCTGGGCACGCCGGGCGCGGTGCTGCCCACGGACGGCACGCTCCACGCGGGCAGCATGGCGATCACGTCGGGGGCGTCGCTGCGGGTGGTCAACCCCCCGGCCGGCCGGACGAGCTTCAACAGCCCGGAGACGATCGGGCTGACCCAGGAGCAGCTGGCGTTCTCCCTGGCCGACGATCCGCGCGGCTACGGAAACCCGGACGCGGGCTGGCACCGGGTGACGGACACCAACCACGTCCTGGCGGGCCCGCTGCCATCGTCTCCACCGGGCTCGTCGCTCTTCGCGGTCCGGTACGGCCCTCAGGGCGATGTCCCGTTCACGGTCGGGGTACGCGAAACGACTGACGGATTGCTCGTCGAGACGCCGGAGTTCTCGATTGTCGTCGGTGATGCCGCGGGCGACGCGGCCGGCGACCCGATCCTCCGTCTGAGCCGCTACCGGCCGGCGGCCCGGTAGCGCTGCATCTTGTCGCGGCTGCCGCACGCACTCATCGAGCACCACCGGCGCGCGCCCGCGCGTGACGTGTCGAGGAACAGCAGCGAGCACTCGGGGTTGGCGCACTCGCGCACCCGCGCGGCGTCGGCCCCGCCGAGGACCGCGACCGCGTCCACGGCGATCAGGCCCAGCAGGGACGGCACGTTCGCCGAGACCCGCTGGGCCCGCAGGCCCGCCGGGGTGACGTGCAGGGCGGTGACCGGCGGTGGTTGCGCCGCCCACCGGTTCACCGTGGCCAGGTCCTCTTCGGACAGCCGGCCCAGCATCAAGCGGTGGACGGCTTCCCGCAGCTCGCGGGCCGCCGCCAGGTCGGCCGGTGTGCAGGCCGGATCGGCCGGGGTCAGGCCCGCTTCGGTGAACCAGCGGCCCAGTGCTGCGGGGTCGGTCAGGCGCTCGAAGCCGCCGTCTTGCCACCGCATGCCGACCGTGGCCGTGAAGTCCACCGAGGGCCGGCCGCCGTGGAAGCGGAACCCCTGTTTGTCTCCCACGGCGTGGAGGCTACCCCGTTACCGGTTCAAGGGGTAACGTGTGACCGGTGAAATTCGCGATCATCGGTGCGGGCGGCCTGGGCGGGTTCTTCGGGGCCCGGCTCGCCGCCGCCGGACACGACGTCTCCTTTCTGGCCCGCGGCGAGCACCTCACGGCGTTGCGCGAGCGCGGCCTCACCGTGCTCGGCCCGGACGGGGAGACCACGACAGTGCGGGTGCACGCCACCGGCGACCCGGCGGAGCTCGGCACCGCCGACGCCGTCCTGGCGGCGGTGAAGACCTGGCAGCTCGACGACGCCGTGGCCGCGCTGGCGCCGGGCGCGGACACCGCCGTGATCACCGTGCAGAACGGGGTCGACGCCCCCGCGCAGGTCGCCCGGACGCTGGGCAAGGACGCGGTCCTCCCTGGCGTGGCGAAGGTGATCGCCGCGCTCGCCGGCCCGGGCACGATCCGGCACGTCGGCGGCGCGGGCTCGCTCGACGTCGCGGAGTGGGACAACCGGCCGAGCGAGCGGGTCGAGCGGATCCGCGCCGCGTTCGCCACCGCCGGGATCGCCACCACTCCCCCCACCGACATCTGGGCCGATCTGTGGGCGAAGTTCCTGTTCATCGCCCCGGTCGGCGGGCTGGGCGCGGTCACCGGCGCGACGTTCGGCGAACTGCGCGAGCACCCCGAAACCCGGCGGACGCTGCGGGCCGCCATGGCGGAGGTCGAACGCCTGGCCCGCGCTTCGGGCGTCGACCTGCCCGCCGGCGTCGTCGACGGCACGCTGGCGTTCGTCGACCGGCAGCCCGCCGAGGGCACGACGTCGCTGCAGCGCGACATCGCGGCCGGCCGTCCGTCCGAATTGGACGCTTGGACCGGTTCCGTGGTGCGGCTCGGCCGGGAATCGGGTCTTCCGACGCCCGTCAACGACGTCCTCTACGCGGTGCTGCGGCTGCGCGAAGGCCGGTGAGGCTGCCCGCCGGCCCCGGAGTCTGGCACGATCAGGCCGTGACCAGCAGCAGGCGGACGCGCGGACTCGCGATCGCGGCCGTCCTCCTGCTGGTGCTGACCGCCTGCACCACCGAGTTCGGCGAGCTCAAGCTGCGGATCGCCGCGGGCAACCCCGGCGGCGTCTACTACAAGCTCGCCCAGCCCCTCGCCTCCGCCTGGCAGGCCGACCTGGGCATCGACCGGCCGGAGGTGCTGCAGACCCAGGGCTCGCCCGACAACGTCCTGAAGGTGCTCGCCGGCCAGGCCGACGTCGCGTTCGTGGCGGCCGATGTCGCCGCGGACCGCTACCAGGCCCATCCCGATTTCGCCGCGCTCGCCCGGATCCACGACGACTACCTGCACATCGTCGTCCGGGCCGACTCCGACATCCGGTCGGTGTCCCAGCTGAGCGGCCACCGGATCGCGATCGGCTCACCGCAGTCCGGCGTCGAGTTCATCGCCAAGTGGCTGCTCGTCGCGGTCGGGCTGCAGGACTCGGTCGGCACGACCCCCCGCGGCCTCGACGATTCCGTCGCCGCGCTGCTGAACCACGAAGTGGACGCGTTCTTCTGGTCCGGCGGGCTGCCCACGCCGAAACTGGCGGAACCGGACAACCGGAGCCGGCTGCGCCTGCTCGACCTCGCCGATGTGCTGCCGAAGGTGCAGGCCCTCAATCAGGTCTACAGCACCGCGACGATCCCGGCGAGCACGTACAGCCAGCCCCTGCCGGTGACGACGCTGGTGGTCCCGAATTTCCTGGTGGTCCCGAAGTCCATGCCCGACAACGTGGCGGAGGCCCTGGTCACCGGCCTGTTCGCCGCCCGCCGCCAGCTCGCGAGCGCCAACCCGGCGGCCCTGTCGATCGACGTCCACCCGGGCATCGAGACCCAGCCGATCCCGCTCCACCCTGGCGCGCTGCGCTACTACCGGGCCCAGAAGACCTAGGCGACCGGGAACACCATCGAGATCCGCAGCCCGCCGCCCTCGGGCAGATCGAGCTCCAGCTCCCCGTCCGAATGCGCGACGATCTCACTGACGATCGCCAGCCCCAGCCCCGACCCCGGCACGTTCTGGTGCGCCGGGCTGCGCCAGAACCGGTCCAGCGCCCGGTCGAGCTCGTCCGGCCGCAGCCCCGGCCCGTGGTCGCGGACCGACAACCGGACCCGGTCGCCCTCCCGGGACACCGCGATGCGGATCTCCGTGCCCGCCGCGGTGAACTTCAGCGCGTTGTCCAGCAGGGCGTCCAGGATCGTCTCGGCGCCGCGGGGTGGCATGCGGACCCGGGCACCCTCACCGGACGTCTCCACCGCCAGCCGGACGTCGCGGGCCTCGCCGACCACCGACCAGTCCGCGACTCGCTCCGCCACGGCCTCGTCCAGCACCACCGGGTCCAGCTCGCCGCCGGACGCCTCGGCGCGGGCCATCGTCAGCAGCCCGTCCAGGATCTGGTGCAGCCGGCCCGCGTCGACCCTCGCGGCCTCCAGGTCCGCGGCCGCCGGCTCGTCGTCCACGTGGCCTTCGAGGTTGCCGAGGCGGATCTTCAACGCCGTCAGCGGGTTGCGCAGCTGGTGGGACGCGTCGGCGACGAACGCGCGCTGCGCCGCCAGCGCGCCGGACACGCTCTCGGCCATCCGGTCGAACGACCGGCCGAGCTGCCGCAGCTCCGGCGGCCCGCCGCTCTCCCCCACCGGCTCGGCCTCCCGGCCGCTGACCACCGACGCCACGAGCGCGCCCGTCGCGTCGTCGAGCCGGTGCACCGGCCGCAGGATCCACCGGACCACCGGGATCGCCACGGCCAGCGCGAGCGTGAAGGCGAGGATCCCGCCCGCGGCCAGCAGCAGCCACCACCACAGCACGTCCGCACGCTCGGCTCCGGTGTCGGACACGGTGAGCACCGCGCCGTGCACCTCGCCGTCGGCGAGCACCGGCTCGGCGAGCACCAGCGGCGTCGAATCCCACGGCATCAGCACGCCGGTGGGCTGGGACCGGCGGCCGGCGAGCGCTTCGCTGATCGGCCCGCTGATCCGGGCGGCCTTCAGGTCGATCCGCGCGGCGGACGGCCCGAGCGACGAGGCGAACAGCTTGCCGTCCTGGTTCACGACCGCCACCTGCACGCCGTAGACCTCGTTGTAGCGGACCAGGTCGGGGTTGATCAGCGACGGCTTGTTGTCCAGCAGCGGCCGCTGCGCCAGCGACGCGAACCGCGCCGTGTCGGTCAGCCGGTCGAGGAACAGGTCCTGCTGCGCGCCGGCCGCGATGCTCCTGGCCAGCGGAATGCCCAGGCCGAACACCAGCAACGCCACCAGCGTCAGCACGATGCCCTGCAGCCGGACGCGCATGCCCTCAGCTCCGGGCGACCTGGCCGCCGAGCCGGTACCCGACCCCGCGGACCGTCTCGATGAGCGCCGGGCGGCCCAGCTTCGTCCGCAGCGTCGCGACGTGGACGTCCAGCGAACGGCTCTCCGCGGGACCGCGGTGGCCCCACACCTCGGTGAGCACGTGCTCACGCGAGCAGACCGCGCCGCGCGCGCCCGCCACCAGCGCCAGCACCTGGAACTCCTTGCGGGACAGCGCGACCGCCTTGCCGTCGACCAGCACCTCGTGCCGGGAGACGTCGACGGTGACGTCCCCGACCCGGATGACCACCGGCTCGGCCGTGTGCTCCCCGCGGCGGCGGCGCACGGCTTCGACCCGGGCGAGCAGCTCCTCGACGTCGTAGGGCTTGACCAGGTAGTCGTCGGCGCCCGCGCGCAGGCCCTGGATCCGGTCGTCGACCTCGCCGCGCGCCGAGACGACGATGATCGCGACGTCGCTGACCGCGCGGATCTGGCGGCACAGCGTCACGCCGTCGATGTCCGGCAGGCCGAGGTCGAGCAGGATGACGTCGACCTCGTGCACCCGGTCGAGCACGCCGGCGCCGGTGGCCAGCCGGGCGATCGCCAGGCCGCGGCGGGTCAGCGCCGGGATGAGCGCACCCGCGACCCGGTCGTCGTCCTCCACCAGCAGCACCCGCACCCGTCCGCCTCCCATGGTGACCTGCTCCACCGGCCGGTAGGGCGAACTCTAGGACGTCCGGGCGGGACCCGCACCGGCCACCCGGACGGTCACTCCCCGTGACCACGAGGTGGACACCCGTCAAAAGGGACATCGATACTCAGTTGAAACCCTAAGTATTGGTCAAGCGGACTTGCCAGCCGGGGAAGCAACGGTAGGTTCTCGCCATCGCGTGGTGACCCATGCCCGATTTGCACGAACGACCCGGGAGGCCAGATGACCGCGGAGGTGGCGGCGCCGATGATCAAGGCGTCCGCCGTGAACAAGTACTTCGGCGACCTGCACGTGCTCAGGGAAATCACGCTCGAGGTGCCTCGCGGCCAGGTCGTCGTGGTGCTCGGCCCGTCGGGCTCGGGCAAGTCGACCCTGTGCCGGGCGATCAACCGGCTGGAGCCGATCAACTCGGGCGAGATCGCCGTCGACGGCGTCCCCCTGCCCGCCGAGGGCAAGGCGCTGGCCGCGCTGCGGGCCGACGTCGGCATGGTGTTCCAGTCGTTCAACCTGTTCGCGCACAAGACCATCGTCGAGAACGTCATGCTCGCGCCGACGAAGGTCCGCAAGACCCCGCAGGCCGAGGCGCGCAAGACGGCGATGGAGCTGCTCGAGCGCGTCGGCATCGCCAACCAGGCCGACAAGTACCCGGCGCAGCTTTCGGGTGGCCAGCAGCAGCGCGTCGCCATCGCGCGGGCGCTGGCGATGCGGCCCAAGGTCATGCTGTTCGACGAGCCGACCTCGGCGCTGGACCCGGAGATGGTCCAGGAGGTCCTCGACGTGATGACGGGTCTGGCCAAGGACGGCATGACGATGCTCGTCGTCACCCACGAGATGGGCTTCGCCCGGAGGGCAGCCGATCGGGTGATCTTCATGGCCGACGGCGAGATCGTCGAGGACACGACGCCGGAATCGTTCTTCACCGCGCCGAAGAGCGAGCGCGCGAAGGACTTCCTCGGCAAGATCTTGACCCACTGAACACGTTCCGCGGCGCCGTTCGCGTCTCGGGTGACGACACACAGGAGAGATTCAGATGAGGATCCGCACCCTCGCGGTGGGACTGCTCGCCGGTGGCCTGGCGCTGACCACGCTGACCGCCTGCGGCAAGGAAGGCACGCCGACCACGCCGGGCTCGGGCGAGCAGAGCGGCACGAACGCCGCGGCGCTGCCGACGTACCCGGTGGCAACCGGCGTCGACCTGGCCGGCTCCCCGGTGTTCGCCAAGATGAAGGCGGCGGGCGCGCTGACCGTCGGCGCCAAGGACGACCAGCCCGGCCTCGGCCAGAAGGACCCGACGACCGGCAAGTTCGGCGGCTTCGACATCGAGATCGCGAAGCTCGTCTCGGCCGGCCTCGGCTTCGACCCGGAGAAGATCACCTTCCGCACGGTCGACTCCGGTGCCCGTGAGCAGACGATCGCGAACGGCGACGTGAACTACTACGTCGGCACCTACTCGATCACCGACAAGCGCAAGGCGCTGGTCTCCTTCGCCGGCCCGTACTTCGTCGCCGGCCAGGACCTGCTCGTCCGCAAGGACGACAGCTCGATCACCGGCAAGGACACCCTCAAGGGCAAGAAGGTCTGCTCGGTCACCGGCTCGACCCCGATCCAGAAGGTCCGCTCGGAGAACCTGACCGAGCCGGCCAACATCGTCGAGTTCCAGAAGTACTCGCAGTGCGTCGAGAAGCTGCTGTCGAAGGACGTCGACGCGGTCACGACCGACGACGCGATCCTCAAGGGCTTCGCGTCCCAGGACCCGGACAACCTGAAGGTCATCGGCCAGACGTTCTCCACGGAGAAGTACGGCATCGGCCTGAACAAGGACGACAAGGTCCTGCGCGACAAGGTCAACGACATCCTGCAGAAGGCGCTGGACGACGGCACCTGGCAGAAGATCTACGACGCGACCCTCGGCAAGTCGGGCTCGGCCGCCAAGAAGCCGACCCTCGAGAAGTACTGACGCTCGCGTGACGGCCGGTGGATCGGGTTTCCCGGTCCACCGGCCTTCTCCATCCACCACCTGACCACGGACGCGGGGAAGGCTCCATGGACGTCCTGCTCAACAACCTGGACCTGTTCGGTCCGTTCTTCCTCACCACGATCGAACTGTTCCTGCTCTCGGCCGTCGGCGCCCTGGTCTGGGGCACGATCCTCGCCATGTTGCGGGTGAGCCCGGTCCCCGTCTTCCGCGCCGTCGGCACGGCGTACGTGACGATCGCCCGGAACACGCCGCTCACCCTGGTGTTCGCGTTCTTCGTGTTCGCGTACCCGCTGCTCGACATCGTCAAGCTGGACTACTTCCCGGCCGCCGTGACCGCCCTGACCGTGTACACCTCGGCGTTCATCTGCGAGGTCGTGCGCTCGGGCATCAACACCGTGCCGGTCGGCCAGGCCGAAGCGGGCCGCGCGCTGGGGCTGACCTTCGGCCAGATCCTCGGCCAGATCGTGCTCCCGCAGGCGCTGCGTTCGGTCGTCCCGCCGCTGATCAGCACCCTGATCGCGTTGCTGAAGAACACCACCATCGCCGCCGGCTTCTCGGTCGCGGAGGCCGGGGCGATCCGCTCGTACCTGTCCGAACGCGGCGAGAACCAGCTGGTCGGCCTGCTGTGGGTGGCGCTCGGGTTCATCGTCCTGGTCGCCGTGCTGTCGTTCGTCCAACGCAACCTGGAGAAGCGCTGGAGCGTGGCCCGATGACCAACGTCCTGTTCGACGTCCCGGGCCCGAAGGCCCGGCTGCGCTACCGCACGTATGCGGTGGTCGGCACTCTCGCGGTGCTCGCGTTCCTCGGCTACATCGGGTGGCGCTTCTACGACAGCGGCCAGTTCACCGCCCGCAAGTGGGAGTGGCTGCAGTACGCGCAGGTGCAGCGCGACCTCGGCAACGCGGTGCTTTCGACGCTGCAGGCCTTCGCCGCCGCGGCCGTGCTGGCGCTGATCTTCGGCGCGATCTTCGCGGCCGGCCGGCTGTCGGACCACGCCTGGATCCGCCGGATCTCCGGGTTCGTCGTCGAGTTCTTCCGCGCCATCCCCGCGCTGATCCTGATGTTCCTGTTCTACTTCGGCCTGCCGACCGTCGGCGTGCCGACGAGCCCGTTCCTCGGCGTGGTCCTCGGCCTGACGCTGTACAACGGCTCGGTGCTCGCCGAGGTCTTCCGCGCCGGCATCCAGTCGCTGCCGAAGGGCCAGAGCGAAGCGGCGTACGCGCTGGGCATGCGCAAGACCCAGGTGATGTTCCTGGTCCTGCTGCCGCAGGCGATCCGGGCGATGCTGCCGACCATCATCAGCCAGCTCGTCGTGCTGCTGAAGGACACCGCGCTCGGCTTCATCATCACCTACCAGGAGCTGCTGTACTACGCCCGCTACATCGGTTCGCAGGGCACGTTCGGGCGGCCGATCGTGCCGTCGACGATCGTGGCGACCGCCATCTACGTCGTGATGTGCCTGCTGCTGACGGCGCTGGCGACGTACCTCGAGCGGCGCAACCGCCGCAACAAGAAGGTCGTGGCGGCCCCGCCCACCGCGGCCGACGACCTCGTGGCCGCTTCGGCCTGAGTCACCCGTTCGAGGCCCCCCGGGACACGTCCCGGGGGCCTTGTCGTGTCCCGGGGTGTCCCCTAGCGTCGGCGTCATGGGTGTCGCACTGGTGACCGGCAGTTCCCGCGGCCTGGGCCGGGTGATCGCCAGGAGACTCGCCCGCGACGGGTTCGCCGTCGCGGTCAACGGCCGGCACGACAACGCCGACCTCAAGACCGCCGCGGAGAGCATCCTCGCCGAAGGCGGCCGCGCGGCCGCCTTCGCCGCGGACGTGACCGACCGGCGCCAGGCCGGCGACCTGGTCGACGCCGTCACGGCGTTGCTGGGCCCGATCGGGGTGCTGGTGCTCAACGCGACCGGCCCGCAGCCGGATGCCCCGCTGGCGCGGGTCGGCTGGCCGGACCACCTGGCCCAGCTGGACTTCTTCGTCCGGTCGCCGGTGCTGCTCGGCCACGCCGTCCTGCCGGGCATGCGCGCCCGCGGCCACGGCCGCATCGTGCACGTCGACTCGGAGGTGGCCGACCGTCCGCCGCCCGGCCGCTCGGCGTACGCGACGGCCAAGAGCGCCCAGATCGGCCTGGTCCGCGCGTGGGCACGCGAACTGGCCCCGGACGGCATCACGGTCAACACGGTGGCGCCCGGGTTCATCCCGGTGGAGCGGCACGCGGAGGTCCCGGAGGCCGAGCGGGAGGAGTACCGGGCGTCGGTCCCGGCGGGACGGCTGGGCACCCCCGAGGAAGTGGCCGCGGCGGTGAGTTTCTTCGCCTCGGAGGACGCGAGCTTCATCACCGGCCAGCGCCTGCTGGTCGACGGCGGCCGCTCGCTCGGTTAGTCCGGTACCAGGGCGAGGATCCCATCCGTGTCACGGGCGAGGAAGTCGCCGAACGGGACCAAGTTCCGCAGCTCCGGGTGCCGGTGAGCGACCTCGGGCCGCAACACCATCAGTTCCGGGGTGATCGTCACCGGAGTCGGGCCGCCGGTCACGATGTCGTCGAGGTCGGTTTCCTGCGACGGCCCCCACCGGTCGACGACCAGGCCGACCGCGGCCGACCCGGTCGCCCGGAACTCGGCCAGCAAGGGGCGGATCACCGTGTCCTGTCCCTTCCGGTAGACCGGACCGCCGAAGCCGTCGAGCCCGTAGTCCTCGACGACCACGCCGTCACCGGCCTGTCTCAGCGTGCAGATGACGTCGGCGTCCTCGTCGTCGGTCATCCAGTACTGGAAGGTGAACCCCTTTTCGCCGAGACCGGCCATGGCGGCGAGCAGGCCGTCGCGGTCCATTTCGACCTGCTCGCCGATGGTCTCCCACGCACCGCTGATCGCGGTGATCCGGCCGGTGCGGGGATGGCTCAGCACCATCCCCGCCGCCGCCAGCGAGTCCACCCGCCGGCGCACCTGTTCCGGTGTCCAGTCCCGCCGGTACAGCCGGACGAATCCGTATGACATTCCTGCCTACTTCGGGAACATGAGGACATTGCCGTCGCCGAGCCACTTCTTGGCGAGGTCGAGCGCCTCCTGGGGAGTGCCTTCTTCAAAGTACGCGAGGGCCCGCACACCGGACTGGTCCGCACCCCACTTGAGGATCTTCATCTGACTGCCCAGCTTTTGCTGGTTGAAGTTCTTGCCGTAACCGCCGACCGCGATGTACTCACCCTCCGGCCCGAACACATCCACGCCGGTCCTCCCGACGCCCGGCATCACGATCTGGTAGTCCTGGCCGTCGTTGGTCAGCTCTTTGGTGCGCCGGCCGCCGACGATGTCCGCGACCTTCGCCTCCCGCTCGTTGCCGAGCTTGTTGCCGGGGTTCTCGGCGAGGTTCTTGATGTCGTCGGCCATGCCCTCCATGCCGTGCATGGCCATGGCCAGGCCGCCGATCATCTCGGCGACACCGGCGTAGACCGCCGGACCCGAGGTGAACACGCACGCGATGGCCCCGACGAGCGCGCCGCCGATGCCGCCGGGCACCGCACCGACGCCGGCGAAGACCGCACCGCCACCGGCTCCGATCGCCGCACCCGCGCCGACCTCCTCGGCGCACGCCGCGATCGCGCCGCCGGCGACCGAAGCGCCACCGAGCGCGGTGCCGACGCCCGCCGCGGTCTCGGCCAGGTGCTGGATCAGCGCGAGCAGCTCACCCGCGTGGTCGCGCACGTAGTCGAGGGTGGCGCCGGCCATCGTGTCGATCATCGACAGCAGCTGGTTGGCGGCGTCCAGGAGGCCCTGCAGCTCCGGGTGGTCCTGGATGGTCTGCGCCACCGCGTCCCGGACCTGCTGGACGGTGCCGCGCATGTCCATGACCTGCTGCTTGGCGTTCTCTTCGGCCTGCTTGACGCTGACGGCGTTGTACGCGTCGGCGGCCGCCTTGCTGGCTTCGAGCACGTCCTTGCCCGCCGCGTCGGCGTCGGCCTGCGCCCGGGCCGCCGCCGAGCGGGCCTCCGCGGCGTACTCGTTGGCCAGGGCGGCCGACTGCGCCGCCTGCGCCGCCGATCGCTGGGCGGCCTGCGCCGCCGCCTGCGCGTTCGACGCCGCCCACCGGGCGGTCTCGGCCGACTGGGCCGCCTGGGCGGCGGACCGCTCGGCTTGGTCGGCGGCGGCGTTGGCGTCCTGGGCGTGCCGCTGTGCCTCCGCCGCGGAGTCCTTCGCGGCCTGGGCCGCCGCGGCGGCGTCGGCAGCCGAGCCGGCGGCGTTGGCCGCGTACTCGGCGGCCAGTGCGGCCTGCTGGTGGGCGAGGGCGGCGGCTTCCTTCGCGTTGGCGACGTAGCCGTTGACCTGCGCGACGTGCTGCGCGGTGTCGGCATCCCGCCAGGCCGCGCTGTACTGCCCGGACTGGAGGAACTCGCGGACGTAGCTCCACGGCCCGGACAGCGCGGCGTTGGCCGCGGCCTTCACCTCCGGGCCGCCCTGGTCCAGGATCTTCTGGACGGCGATCCGGTCGTCGTTCTTGGCCGCGGTGAACTGCCCGGACTTCAGGAACGCGGCGACGTCGGCCGGGGTGCCGGAGAGGGCGCGGTTGGCCGCGTCCCGGGTGGCCGGCCCGCCGACCGAGGAGATGCGCTGGGCTTCCAGCCGGTCGTTGGTGACCTTGCCCTGGTAGTCGCGGGTCGTCAGGAACTGCTTGACCTGGTCGTGGCCGCCCGCGGCGGCGGTGCCGGCCGCGGCGCGCTGGGCCGGCACCAGGGAAGCGCCACCCACGATGCCGAGGCTGAGCCGGTCGTCCTGCTCCAGCGCACCGTTCAGTCCACTCTGGACGAACGCGGTCAGCTCGGCGTCCGTGCCGGCGAGCGCGGTGCTCGCCGCGGCGAACAGCTTCGGACCGCCGGTGTGCATCAGCTCGGCGGCCAGCTTCCGGCCGCTGGCGATCGCCGTCGCCGGCGGAGCCGCCGGGTCCTTGGCCGCCACCAGCAGGCTCGCCGCCCGCTCGCTCAGCTGCTCCGGCTGGCCGGCGGTCCAGCGCGGGGCCACCGTCCGGGAGTCCTCGGCCTGCTTGGCGTCCTGCGCGTCGCGCGTCGCCTGGGACTGCTGCGCGGCGAGCCGCTCGGCGTCCGCGCGGCGGCCCAGACCGGCCGTGTTCTCCGCCTGGTCGGCGGCCGTCTGCGCGGCGTCGGCGGCGTTCTTCGCCTCGATCGCGGCGTCCTTCGCCCGCTGCGCCGCCCCGGCCGCCTCCCCGGCGTGCTTGGCCGCGTCGTCGGCCGCGGCGGCCGCGGCGTTGGCGTGGGCGGCGGCGTCCAGTGCCGCCTGCCGCGCCTGGCCGGCCCAGGCGGCGGCGTCGTTGGCCAGCGACAGCGCGGCGGCGGCCGCGCGGCTCGCCTCGTTGGCGTTGCGCTGGGCCCGGGCGGCGGCGTTGCGCGCCTCGGCGGCACTGGCGCCGGCCTGCTGCGCGTAGCCACCGGCCTCCGAAGACGCGGCGGCAGCCGCGGCCGCGTCGTTGGCGGCGGCAGCCGCGGCCTGCACGGTGACGACGACGGCGTGCACGGCGTCGATGGCGTGGGTCAACGCGTCGGCGGCACTCTGCGCGCCGTTGGCGGCGTCGCGGGCGTCCTTCGCGGCCTGTGTCGCCTTGTCCGCCTGGCCCCGGTCCGTGGCCGCGGCGGCGGCCGCGTTGCGGGCGTTCGAAGCCGCCCGGCCGGCCATGGACGCGGCCCAGGCGGCCTGGCTGGCCGCGGCCGAAGCTTCGCGAGCCGCGTTGTTCGCCGCGTTGGCCGCGTTGATCGCCGTTTGCGCGGCGCGCGCCGCGCGGTTGGCGGCGTCGGCCGCCCGCGACGCCGCCTGCGCGGCCTGCTCGGCCGACCCCTGCGCCTTGCGCGTCTCGTCGGCGGCGATCTGCGCGTCGACCTTGGCGGCCGCGGCGGCGGCCGCCGCCTGGTCGGCCGCGTCCTTCGCCTCCTGCGTCTGCTGCGCCGCGCGGGCTTCCGAGCTCCGCGCGAGCTCGGCGAGCTGAGCGACCGTCGCGGTTTCCTGGTCACGCTGCAACGCGACCTGGTAGCCGCTCTGGAGGAACCAGCGCACGTCGTCCGCGCTGGACGACAACGCCCAGTTGCCGACCTTCTTGACCTCCGGCCCGGCGGTGTTGATCAGCCGCTGCACGGTGATCCGGTCGTCCAGGACCTGGGCTCGCTGGTAGCCCTGGCCGAGGAAGGCCAACTGGTCCTCGGGTGTGCCGTTGAGGGCGGTGTTGGCCGCGCTCTTCACGGCCGGCCCGGTGGCGGCCGACTGCAGCCGCGAGACCTGCACGCGCAGGTCCGTCTGCCACGGCTGCCGCCACCCGCTCGCCAGGAAGGCACGGACGTCGGCGATGCCGCCGCCGAGTGCGGCGTTGGCCGTGCGCTGCGTCGCCGGCCCGCCGGTGGAAATCATCTGCTGCACCGCGACGCGGTCGGAGATCTCCTGCATCCGGCTCAGCCCGGTGGCCAGGAACGTGTGCACGTCGGCGTCGGTGCCGCACAGCGCGGCCTCGGCCGCGCGGGAGATGACCGGGCTCGCGTCGCGCATCAGCGCCAGCACCTGCTGGCGTTCCGTCGGCTGCGGTGTGTCCGCCGCCGCGGCCGGTGTCGCCACGATGCCGGCGACGAGCGCGAACGCCGTCGTCGCGGTCAGAACGGCTCTTAGGTGTCGGATGCCCATGTCCCCCGCTGCCCCCTCGTCAGATCCGCAGGGGGTGGACGGCCGCAGCCGCCGGCTGCCGCGCACGCGGTCCCCCCTGTGTCAGCCGAGAAGTACCTTAGGGGCAGGTTCGCCGCGGGGGAAAGACTCCGATCAAGTACTGATCACGACGTTGACCGAACGGCGGCGTGGGGATACGGTCCGTCTGTTCTCGCATGGGGGGCCATGTCGGGTCGAGGACGCAGCACTCAGTCCGGCGACGCGCGCCCAGCCCCGTCAACGACAAGGAGTGCAACCCGACATGCGCATCCGCACCACGCTGCTCGCCGCGGCCGCCATCGCCGGCGTCGCCGTGATCTCCGGCACGGCCGCGATCACCAGCGCCGCGACCGCCGACGACGCCCCGCCCGGACTGGTCGAGGACTACAGCTACCCGGGCGCGGACAAGATCCTGCGCGACCGCGGCATCACCCTGGTCAGCGGGGACGGGCACATCCTGCTGGTCGACTGCGCCGGCCACACCGGCGTGATCGAGGTCTATTCGACGAACAACCCGGCCGACCACGCCGCGGACCCCGGCCACTACTGCTTCCAGGTGACCGGCTCGACCGGCGACCTCAAGCTCAGCATCCCGTATGCCTTCCAGGCCAAGGGTGACGACCAGGAGGCGCACAACGTGCAGGCCACCGTCACCATCAAGGGCGCGCCCAGCACGGTCAACGTGGACAAGCACGGCTGGACCGGGTTCGGTGAAGGCGCGGGTCAGGACCCCGCGACCCTGGTCGAGCTCAAGGTCACCGGTTCCTGACCGGACGCCTCGTCCTTTGTGGACGATTCGAGCGCGGGAACCGGGCGGCCGCCGGCATCGCGGCCGGCCGTCCGGTTCGCCGGCCCGTCATCGCGCGGCCGTCCGCCGGGTCCGGAACAGCACGGCCGCCACACCCAGGACCAGCACGAGCGCCACCGCCAGCGCGGCCCACATCGCGACGTGCAGCTGCAGCAGCCCGCCCACGAAGGCCCCCACGAGCATCGCCCCCACGGCGGCGACCTTGCGCAGCGGGTGCGCACCCGGTCCGCCGGCCGCCTTCGAATCCGCCGCGAAGCCGGTCAGCGTCATCGTCAGCACCGTCGTCGTCAGGTCGGGCGCGCCGATGCGGCGGACGGCCGCGTTCTGCAGGCCCATCGCCAGCCCGAGCACCACGATCAGCAGTTCGCTGCCCAGCCGCGTGTGGCTGCCGAGGGTCGCCGACAGCACGACGGACACCGCGATCAGCGCCGCCTGCGCCGCGGTCGCCTGCCGCAGGGCGTCGTAGTCGTCCTCGCGCCGGGCGAGCCGCCCGCCGGCGAGCGCGCCGGCCAGGAACGCGAGCACGGCGGTCAGCGAGGCGAGCACCGACAGCGTCGTCTCCCCCGCCGCCGCGAACCCGAAGAACACGACGTTCCCGGTCATGTTGGCGACGAAGACCCGCCCCAGCCCCAGGAAGCTGACGGCGTCGACCACCCCGGTGACGACGGTCAGCGTCAGCAGCAGGGCGGCCAGGTCGCGCGGTTTCGGTTCGGCCATGACCGTATTCAACACCGGCCTGCCGTCGATTCCAAATCGGGAATTTCATATATCGCTTAAGAAAGCGCGAAGCAGCTTCGGGCCGCGAAGCGGCTTCGCAGCGCTTCGTGGGCTGCTTCCGTTGTCACACAGGCGGAACAGCGACCTCCTTGCGGTGAATCCGCGCGCGCCGAGCGGCGTTTTGTCGGAGGTTCCCTCTACCGTCCGTGGCATGACCGAAAAGAGCACGGTGCGCACGCGGGAAATGGCCTGCGAGCTCAAGAACCAGCGCGAGCTGAAACGGATGACCCTGCGCGAGCTGGCCCGCCGCGCGGACTGGTCGGCTTCGAAGGTGTCGGCCTGGGAAAACGGCCGTCGCATCTCGCCGATCGACGCCGCCATCTACCTCGCCCACTGCGGCACGAAGGCCGCCGAACGCGCGCGGCTCCTCGAGCTCGCCCAGCCGCCCGGCGACCTCTACTGGGTGCGGCCGTACTTCGACAAGCTCGTCGACCCGATGAAGTCCCTCATCATGCAGGAAAACCTGGCCGACACGATCATTTCGCACAGCCCGACAGCCATCCCGGGCATGCTGCAGACCGAAGACTACGTGAAGGAGCTCCACGAACTGACCGGGCGCTACACCGCGGACCGCCTGAAGATCCTCGTGCAGGCCCGGCTCGACCGGCAACAGCTCCTGCAGCGGCGGAATCCGCCGCGCTGCCGCTACTTCGTCTACGAGCGCAGCCTCCGGACCATCGTCCGCGACCCGGCGCTGATGCACGAGCAGCTGCAGTACCTGGTGCTGTCGACCAACCTGCCGCACTGCAGCATCCGGGTCCTGCCGGAAACCGCACTCCCCTACCACCTCGTGGGCAGCCGGTTCACCATCATGGAGTTCCCGGAGCACGCGCCGGTCGTCTACGAGGAAACCTACGCGGCGGGCCTGTTCATCGACGACCGGGTCGCGGTCGAGGCGTTCTACGTCCTGGCCACGAGGCTGGAACAAGCCGCCCTTTCCGAGGGACAATCGAGGGAGGTGCTCGTCCGGCTGGCGGACGAGTTCGAGCGCATGAAGGAGTGACCGATGGCGGGCCGCGAACTGAAGTGGTTCAAGAGCAGTCACAGCGATGCCGACACCGAACACAGCACCTGCGTCGAAGTCGCCCTCGCGTCCCGAGCCACCGCGGTCCGCGACTCGAAGGCACCCACCGCCGGGCACCTGACCGTCCCCCACCCCGCGTGGAGCGCCCTGCTCAGCTCGCTGCGCTGACGCGTTTCCCGTCGTGCCAGACCGCCCGGGTCCGCCCGGGCAGGTCGGTCACGTCGAGATCCGTGCCGTCCAGCAGGACCAGGTCGGCCCGCAACCCGGGCCGGATGCGGCCGCGGTCGTCGTCGAGGCGGAGCAGCCGCGCCGCTTCGGAGGTGGCCGCCTTCAGGGCGGCCGCCTCGCCGAGCACCGAGGCCAGCAGCCGCAGCTCGGTCGTCAAGTCGACATGGGGACGCGGGGCGAGGTCCGAACCGGCGGCGACGCGGACCCCCGCTTCCACCGCGAGCCGAAGCGAGCGGCGGTGCGTCTCGGCGAACTCGCCGTCACTGATCGGCGAGAGCGTCGGCACGTACCAGGCGTTCTCGAGCGCGGCCACGGCGTCGTCGTCGAGGAAGGTGCCGTGCTCGATGCTGCGCGCCCCGGCGCGGGCGGCCGAGACGACCGCGGCGGAGGTGTGCGCGTGGGCCAGGACGTCCCGGCCGCAGCGGCGGGCCTCCTCGACCAGCGCGGCGAGCTCGTCGTCGGCCGGGCGGACGTCGACGCCCTCGCGCACCGCCCGCATCGCCCCGCTCGCGCCGACCTTGATCCAGTCGGCGCCGGCCCGCACCATCCGGCGGACGGCCGCCCGCGCCGCGTCCGGGCCGTCGAACAGCGGGTCGGGCAGCGCCGGATCACCGAAGTGATCGACGGCGCCGGCGGGTGGCTCCCAGCTGTCGCCGAGCCCGCCGGTCGGCCCCAGCTGACGCAGGCTGACCAGCAGGTCAGGGCCGGCGATCCACCCTTCGCGCAGGGCGTGCTTGAACCCGGCGTCGGCACCCCAGGCGTCCCGGACGGTGGTGATCCCGCGCGCCAGCAGCCCGCGCAGCACCGGCACGGCTTCGAGGATCCGCGCACTGCGCGGCAGCGGCTCGGGCCGCGGAAAAGCCACGTGCACGTGGCAGTCGATGAGCCCGGGGATCAGCAAGCCGCCGGAACAGTCGACGCGCTCACCGTCGAGCCCCGAACCCACCTCGGCGATGCGCGAGCCGTCCAGCCGCACGTCCGCGCGCGTGCTCTCCCCGGTTTCGGGGTCGAACACCCGCGCCCCGGCGAGCACCGTCACCGCAGGTCTTTGCGATAGATGAGAAAGTCGCACGGCGTGGCCAGCGACGGCGCGAGGTGCGGGTAGTCCTCGGCGAGGTCGGCGCGGTGCGTCACGCGGTAGCCGAGCCGGCCGTACCACTCGGCCAGGAACTGCTTCGACGGATGCGTCCAGTCCCGCGGCACGAGCAGTTCGAGCTGCATCTCCCGGCACCCGGCGTCCCGGCTCACCCGCTCGGCGAACCGCACGAGCTCCCGCCCGACACCGAGCCCCCGCCGCGCCGGATCGGCGGCGAGCATGCCGAACTCCCCGGTGGCGTCGTCGAGCCGCTGGATCCGCACCGACCCGGCGAAATCCCCGTCCACGGAGGCGACGGCGATTTCCCCGGCCCGCACGAACCCGGTGATCTCGTCGACGGACGTCCGGTCGGTGCTCCGCTGCCAGAGCCCCTTCTCGGACTCGGCGTAGACCTGGTTGACCAGCCCGGTCACCCGCTCGATCACCGCGGCTCCGGCGGACGGCGGCAGCAGTGCGATCTCCATGCCCCCACCTTGGCACGCGCGGACGGGAAGACGCTCGCGAACCGGCCTGGGGCGCGGTTCGCGAGCGTCGAGGAGAAAGCCCTACTTGTCCCGGCGGAAGAGCTTGTTGCCCAGCCACACGATCGGGTCGTACTTGCGGTCCGCGACGCGCTCCTTCATCGGGATCAGCGCGTTGTCCGTGATGTGGATCCCTTCCGGGCACACCTCCGAACAGCACTTCGTGATGTTGCAGTACCCGAGGCCGTGCTCGTCCTGGGCCGCGTCACGGCGGTCCGCGACGTCCAGCGGGTGCATCTCCAGCTCGGCGATGCGCATCAGGTACCGCGGCCCGGCGAAGGCTTCCTTGTTCTCCTCGTGGTCACGCACCACGTGGCAGGTGTTCTGGCACAGGAAGCACTCGATGCACTTGCGGAACTCCTGCGAGCGCTCGACGTCCACCTGCTGCATCCGGTACTCGCCCGGCTTCAGGTCCGCCGGCGGGGTGAACGACGGGATCTCGCGCGCCTTCGTGTAGTTGAACGACACGTCGGTGACGAGGTCGCGGATCACCGGGAACGTCCGCATCGGCGTCACCGTGATCACCTCGTCCTCGGTGAACGTCGACATCCGCGTCATGCACAGCAGGCGCGGGCGGCCGTTGATCTCCGCCGAGCACGAGCCGCACTTGCCCGCCTTGCAGTTCCACCGCACGGCGAGGTCCGACGCCTGGGTGGCCTGCAGCCGGTGGATGATGTCGAGGACGACTTCGCCCTCGTTCACCTCCACGGTGAAGTCCTGCAGCTCGCCGCCCGTGTCGTCGCCGCGCCAGACGCGGAAACTCGCCTTGTAGGTCATGCCTTGCTCCCAGGGTGCGCCTCGAGCTCGCCGTCGGTGTAGTACTTCCCGAGTTCGCCGAACTCGAACAGCTCCAGCAGGTCCTGCCGCAGCGGCACCTGCTCTTTCACCGTGACGTCGATGTCCGGCACCACCGGATTGTCGCCCTCCGAAGCCGCGCACACCAGGAGCTTGTTGCGCCACTCGGCGTCGAGGCCCGGGTAGTCGTCCCGCGTGTGCCCGCCACGGCTTTCCGTCCGCGTCAACGCCGCCTTCGCGACGCACTCGCTGACCATCAGCATGTTGCGCAGGTCGATCGCGAGGTGCCAGCCGGGGTTGAACTGCCGGTGCCCCTCCACGGTGACGCGCAGGATCCGCTGCCGCAGCTCGGCCAGCTTCACCAGCGCCTGCTCGATCTCCTCCGCCTTGCGGATGATGCCGACCAGGTCGTTCATCGACTGCTGCAGCTCGGTGTGCAGGGTGTACGGGTTCTCGGCCGACGCACCCTCGGGCGGGTCGAACGGCGCGAGCGCCATCTTCGCCGCGGCGTCCACATCGGACTCCTTGACGGCGGGCCTGCCGTCGAGACCGTGCACGTACTCGGCGGCGCCGAGCCCGGCGCGCCGGCCGAACACCAGCAGGTCGGACAGCGAGTTGCCGCCGAGCCGGTTGGACCCGTGCATGCCGCCCGAGCACTCGCCGGCCGCGAACAGGCCGGGCACGCTCGCCGCGGCCGTGTCCGGGTCGACCTCGATGCCACCCATGACGTAGTGGCAGGTCGGGCCGACCTCCATCGGCTCCGCGGTGATGTCGACGTCCGCCAGCTCCTTGAACTGGTGGTACATCGACGGCAGCCGCTTCCGGATCTCCTCGGCCGGCAGCCGGCTGGCGATGTCGAGGAAGACACCGCCGTGCGGGGAGCCGCGGCCCTCCTTGACCTCGGAGTTGATCGCGCGGGCCACCTCGTCGCGGGGCAGCAGGTCCGGCGTGCGCCGGTTGTTGTCCGCGTCGGCGTACCAGCGGTCGGCTTCCTCTTCGCTTTCCGCGTACTGCCCCTTGAACACCTCGGGCACGTACTCGAACATGAACCGCTTGCCGTCGGAGTTCTTCAGCACCCCGCCGTCGCCGCGCACACCCTCGGTGACGAGGATGCCCTTGACGCTCGGCGGCCAGACCATCCCGGTCGGGTGGAACTGGACGAACTCCATGTTGATCAGCTTCGCGCCGGCCCGCAGGGCCAGCGCGTGGCCGTCGCCGGTGTACTCCCACGAGTTCGACGTCACCTTGAACGACTTGCCGATGCCGCCGGTGGCGAGCACGACCGCGGGCGCCTCGAAGAGGATGAACCGCCCGCTCTCGCGCCAGTAGCCGAACGCGCCGGCGATGCGGCCCTCGGTGGTGAGCAGCTCGGTGACCGTGCACTCGGCGAAGACCTTGATCTTCGCTTCGTAGTCCCCGGTCTCGGCGAAGTCCTCCTGCTGCAGCGAGACGATCTTCTGCTGCATCGTGCGGATGAGCTCGAGCCCGGTGCGGTCACCGACGTGCGCCAGCCGCGGGTAGGTGTGGCCGCCGAAGTTGCGCTGGCTGATCCGGCCGTCGGCGGTGCGGTCGAAGAGCGCGCCGTACGTCTCGAGCTCCCAGACGCGGTCCGGCGCCTCCTTGGCGTGCAGCTCGGCCATCCGCCAGTTGTTGAGGAACTTGCCGCCGCGCATGGTGTCGCGGAAGTGGACCTGCCAGTTGTCGTTCGAGTTCGCGTTGCCCATCGAGGCCGCACAGCCGCCCTCGGCCATCACCGTGTGCGCCTTGCCGAACAGGGACTTGCACACGACCGCGACGCGGAAGCCGCGTTCGCGGGCTTCGATCACGGCGCGCAGACCGGCGCCACCGGCACCGATCACCACCACGTCGTAGCTGTGCCGTTCGACCTCGGTCATAAAAGAATTCCACCTCGGAGCTGGGGAGACGTCCTCGTCGGGAGGACACTGGCGGGAGAGGAGAGCGCTAGTTCACGAATCTGAGGTCCGCGATCGCGCCACTGGCCACGAGCATGACGTAGAAGTCGGTCAGCACCAGCGTGCCGAGCGTCGTCCAGGCCAGCGTCATGTGGCGGGTGTTGAGCTTCGTGACCTGCGTCCAGATCCAGTAGCGCACCGGGTGCTTGGAGAAGTGCTTCAGCCTTCCGCCGGTCACGTGCCGGCACGAGTGGCAGGAAAGCGTGTAGGCCCAGAGCAGGATCACGTTGGCGAGCAGGATGATGTTGCCCAGCCCGAAGCCGAACCCGCCGGTCTTCCCGTGGAACGCCGTGATCGCGTCGTAGGTGTTGACCAGCGAGACGATCAGCGCGACGTAGAAGAAGTAGCGGTGGACGTTCTGGATGATCAGCGGCAGCCGCGTCTCGCCGGTGTACTTGGCGTGCGGTTCCGCGACGGCGCAGGCGGGCGGGGAGAACCACACCGACCGGTAGTACGCCTTGCGGTAGTAGTAGCAGGTCAGGCGGAACCCGAGCAGGAACGGCAGCACGACGAAGCCGAGCGGGATGAACCCGGGCAGGTCGCCGAACCAGTGGCCGAAGTGGCTCGAGCCCTCGACGCAGGAAGTGGACAGGCAGGGCGAGTAGAACGGCGTCAGGTAGTGGTAGTCGGGCACCCAGTACGCGGTGCGCACGAACGACCGCACCGTCGCGTAGATGATGAACGCCGACAGTCCGAGCACGGTCAGCAGCGGCTGGAGCCACCACCGGTCCGTGCGGAGGGTGCGCTCGGCGATCCGGGCCCGCTTCGGGGCCTGGACGCCGGTGCCGACGCCGTTGTCAGCGGGAGCGCTCACCGCTGGTCGCGCTTGTAGCCGCCGACGCCTTCGTCATCGGCGCCGTGCCACAGCGCCGGGTCGTAGGGGGTGTCGGGGACGGGGACGCGCTCCGCGGCCTTCGCCTGGGCGGGCACCGCGAGGGGCACGCCGTCGAGGTCCGCGGTGTCGATGTCGAGGCGCTCGACGTCGTTGGCGAGCCGGCGCACCGCCGACGCGTCGCCGTAGCGAGAGCGCAGTGCGCCGACGCACTGCCGGAGCTGGCCGATGGTTCGCCGCAGCTCGGCGATCTCGGAGGTGGACATCATGCCTCCCGTGTGGTGGGGCTGGCAGGGAACCGGCGAAGGCTTTGCCACGCGTCGTGCAGTGTGACAACTAGCACACTAACGGTTCCAGAGGTGATCGGGGTCACGCGGGGGGATCTTCTGAATCGATTTTGATTCGGCGTTTTCCCGAGGTAGTGTGGCCAGAGTCACGACCCTGAGGCGTCAGCGCTGCCGTCCCGCGGACCACCCCACCCCAGTGATCCGGAGCCGGACATGAGCCCGACCCCATCGTTGCACCCCGTTGTCGCCGAAGTCACCGCTCGCATCGCCGCGCGCAGTGCCGTGACCCGCACGGCCTACCTCGACCGCACGGCCGCCGCGCACGCCGAAGGCCCGGTCCGCCGCGGCCTCGCGTGCAGCAACCTCGCCCACGGTTTCGCGGCGATGGACGGCGTCGACAAGGAAGCGCTGCGGGCCGCGCGCGCCCCCGGCGTCGCGATCGTGTCGTCCTACAACGACATGCTGTCGGCGCACCAGCCGATGCAGGAGTACCCGGCGTGGCTGAAGAAGTCCGTGCGCTCCGCCGGCGGTGTCGCCCAGTTCGCCGGCGGCGTCCCGGCCATGTGCGACGGCATCACACAGGGCCGCGCGGGCATGGAGCTCTCGCTGTTCAGCCGCGAAGTCATCGCGATGTCGACGGCGATCGCGCTGTCGCACGACATGTTCGACGCCGCGCTGCTGCTCGGGGTGTGCGACAAGATCGTGCCCGGCCTGCTGATCGGCGCGTTGTCGTTCGGCCACCTGCCGGCCGTGCTGGTGCCCGCGGGGCCGATGAACTCCGGGCTGCCGAACAAGGAGAAGGCCCGCGTCCGCCAGCTGTACGCCGAGGGTCTCGCGACCCGCGAGGACCTTCTTGACGCCGAAGCGGCGTCGTACCACTCGGCCGGCACCTGCACCTTCTACGGCACCGCCAACTCCAACCAGATGGTCGTCGAGGTGATGGGCCTGCACCTGCCCGGCGCCAGCTTCGTCCAGCCGGGTTCTTCGTTGCGCCGCGCGCTGACCGAAGAGGCCGGGCGGCGGATCGTCGCCATTTCGCGCGGCGAGGAGTACACGCCGGTCGCGCGGATCCTCGACGAGAAGGCGTTCGTCAACGGCGTCATCGCGCTGCTCGCCACGGGCGGGTCGACCAACCACACGATGCACCTGGTCGCGATCGCCGCGGCCGCGGGCATCCAGCTGACCTGGGACGACTTCTCGGACCTCTCGGCTGTCGTGCCGCTGCTGGCGCGGGTCTACCCGAACGGCAGCGCCGACATCAACCACTTCCACGCCGCCGGCGGGATCCAGTTCCTCGTCGGCACGCTGCTCGACGCCGGGCTGCTGCACGAAGACGTCCACACGGTGGCCGGGTTCGGGCTGCACCGCTACCGCGCCGAGCCGATCCTGTCCGACGGCGAGCTGGTCTGGCGGGACGTGCCCACCCGCAGCCTCGACGAGGAGGTCCTGCGCCCGGCGTGGCGGCCGTTCGCCGCGGACGGCGGGCTTCGGATGGTCGAGGGCAACCTCGGCCGCGCGGTGGTCAAGGTGTCCGCGGTGGCGCCCGAGCACCGCGTCGTCCAGGCACCGGCGCGGGTGTTCACCACGCAGGAGGACTTCACGGCCGCGTTCGAGGCCGGCGAGCTGAACCGCGACGTCGTCGTGGTGATCCGGCAGCAGGGCCCGCGGGCCAACGGCATGCCGGAACTGCACGGCCTGACGCCGGCGCTGGGCGTGCTGATGGACCGCGGGCACGCGGTGGCGCTGCTCACCGACGGCCGGATGTCGGGGGCGTCGGGCAAGATCCCGGCCGCGATCCAGGTGACACCGGAAGCCGCGGCGGGCGGCCTGATCGCGCGCATCGCGGACGGTGACGTCATCCGGCTCGACGCTTCCGCGGGCTCGCTCGACGTGCTGGTCGGTGACGAAGAACTCGCCCGGCGCGAACTTGTGGACTCCCCGCCGTCCGAAGCATCCTGGACCGGCACCGGCCGAGAGCTGTTCGCCGCGTTGCGCCGTGCCGTCGGCCCCGCTGACCAGGGCGCTTCGGTGTTCGGCGGTTTGACTCCGGAGCACTTCGGAATGCCTGCTCTCACAACACAGGAGGTCGGTCAGTGACCACCGGTCAGGACCTGCTCGAGCTGTCCCCCGTGATGCCCGTCGTGGTGATCGACGACGCCGACGACGCGGTGCCCACGGCCCGGGCCCTGCTCGCCGGCGGGATCGGGGTCATCGAGCTGACCCTGCGCACCCCGGCGGCGTTGCCGGCGATCGAGCGCGTCGCCGCCGAGGTGCCGGACATCGTCATCGGCGCCGGCACCGTCACTTCGCCGGACCAGGCGAAGCAGGCGGCCGACGCGGGCGCGAAGTTCCTCGTGACGCCGGGCTGCACGGACGCCGTCGTCGACGCGTGCTTCGAGTCCGGGCTGCCGTTCCTGCCCGGCGCGAGCACGGTGTCCGAGGCGATGCGGCTGGCCGAACGCGGCCTGTCGGCGCTGAAGTTCTTCCCGGCGGAGGCGTCCGGCGGCGTGGCGTACCTGAAGTCGATCGCGGGTCCGCTGCCGTCGCTCAAGTTCTGCCCGACCGGCGGGATCACGGTGGCCTCGGCGCCGTCGTACCTGGCGCTGCCGAACGTCGGCTGCATCGGCGGCTCGTGGCTGACGGCCTCGCTCGACGTCGCGACGATCGAGAAGCTGGCCGCGGAGGCCGCCGCGCTGTAGCGGAGATCACGCCGCGTCGTTGCCGCACCCGAACGGCGGAATGCGCGTCCGCATTCCGGGAGCACCGTTCCAACGCGCTGGAACGGTGCTCCGAGCGGGTGTGGCGCCGGTCATGGAACCCGGCGCCGTCCCGCTGAATGGCCCATCCACCGCCCTGGTGGGTTATTTACCTGCCTGTTATCGTTCCTCTTCGCTATTCCAGCGAGGAGAATCCGTGTCCCTGACCAGCGTGGTCGCGCCCAGTCCTGCCTCCGAGACCGTCGCCGCACTCGTCGGCGAACGCCTTTCGGTGTCCGCACTTCACCAGCTCGGCGGCACTCTCGGCGGCTATTCCTTCGTCAAGGTCGTGGTCGACCGCGAGCAGGCGAAGATCCACTTTCTGAACCACGCACGGCATTCCTTTCACGCGATCTATATCGGCGAAGAGATCCTCGGCGTCGGAGAAGAACGCGTGCGCGCGGAGATCGACTCGTACAACGAGGCCTTCTACCACGCGCCGGACCGCCGGTTCCTGCTCGGCATTCTCGCGCTGCACCCGCAGATGTTTTCGCTGGAGACGGTCGAGGTCGACACCATGCCGGCCGAGCTGATCCGCGAGTTCCACGCTTTCGTCGCGCAGTACGTCGACCCCTCACTGCCGCTGCTGTTCAAGCCGGCCAACCAGCTGCAGGAGCGGATCGTCCGGGAGATCCCGGCGGGCGAGCTGCCGCGGGTCTTCGCACACGAGCTGTTCTCCACGGCGCCGTTCGTGGCGCTGAACCCGGGCACGGCCACCGGGCGGCTGCGAGCGTTCCGCAGCGAGGCCGAGTACCGGGCCGCGACGCTCGACTGGACCGACATCATCGTGATGGACCGCGTGCCCGACGACATCCCGCGGTTGGCGGGGATCGTCAACACGCGGCACACGACGCCGTTGTCGCACACCAACGTCCTCGCCACCGGCTGGCAGATCCCGAACGCCGTCCAGCTCGGTGCCCTGGCCGAGATCGAACGCCGCGGGCTCGACGGCAAGTGGGTCGAGTACACAGTGGACACCCAGGCGCTGTCCCTGCGGGAGGTCGACGAGCCGGCCGAAGCGGCGCCGCCGTCCTGGTACGCCCAGCGCGTCACCCTGGAGCAGCCGGAGGCCGAGCACAGCCCGATCGTGAACCTCGCCCGGCTGCGCGCATCCGATCGCCACCGCTACGGCACCAAAGCGGCCAACCTCGGCGAGCTGCACCACGTGCTGGCCCACGGGTCACAGCGGCTGCTCGGCTTCTACCAGGTGCCGCGGCCGCCGCGGGAGAACCTGCTCCCCTACCTGGCCCGGCTGCTGGACGTCCCTCTGGACGCCGATCTGGGCGCCGCGGCCCGCCGGCTGCTCGACGAGCACGTCCGCGTGCCGCGCGGCATCGCCCTGCCGTTCTCGCTGCAGCGGCGGTTCCTGGAGTCGTCGCCGCGGATCCAGCAGGCCATCGGGAAGCTGAAGATGGCCTTGGAGCTGGACGCGCGCGAGATCGAGCCGCTGTGCGTCGAGCTGCAGGGCCTGATCCGGTCGGCGCGCCTGCCGGGGGCACTCGCCGACGAAATCGACTCCGCGCTGGTGTCGCAGCTGGCCGGCGTGCGCGCGTTCGTCGTGCGCAGTTCGTCGAACGCCGAGGACCTCGCCGGGTTCTCGGCCGCCGGGATCTACGAGTCGCACAACCACGTCACCACGGCCGAGCGGATCTTCGCCAGCGTCAAGGAGGTCTGGGCGTCGCTGGTGTCCGTGCGCAGCGTCCGGCTGCGGCAGCAGGCCGGGATCTCCCTCGACGAGTGCTACATGGGCGCCGTGATCCAGGAACAGGTCGCGGCGGACTTCGGCGGGGTGCTGGTGACGACGAACCCGATGAACCGCGCGGACTTCCGCACGGTGTACGTCAACGTGTCGCCGCGCGTGACGGACGTCGTCGACGGTTCGGCGCTGCCGATGCAGTACCTGTATTCGACGGTCGAGGGCGGCGGCCGCACGCTGTCCCTGGGCGACGCGCCCGCGGACCTCGACGAAGCCGCGCACGCCCAGCTGCAGCGGCTCGCCGTCGCCGGCCGCCTGCTGCAGGGCCACTTCTCGCCCGATTACACCTTCGACTCACCGGTGGACGTCGAGTGGCTCGCCGACGGCGAGCACCTCCACCTCGTGCAGCTTCGCCCCTATTCGGCCTGACCTTCCCGGGAGACACACGATCATGCTGGGCCTTCGCCTGCCCGCGAAACCCGCCGTTCAGCGCGCCGTCCGGCTGACCTACGGGTTCCAGTTCTTCTTCGGCCTGCTGCTCTGGGTGCCGATCTTCTACTCGTACCAGAAGCTCGCCGGGCTCTCCGACGGCGAGATCTTCGGCATCCAGAGCATCTACTACATCGTGTTCTGCCTGCTCGAGATCCCGACGGGGATGATCGCCGACCGCTTCGACTACCGCACCTCGCTGGCGGCGGGCGCCGGCGTGCTGGTGGCCGCGAACCTGGTGCCGGTGTTCCTGGGCTCGTACCCGGGGTTCCTGGTGCACTTCGTCCTGATCGCCCTGGCCCGCTCGCTGGTGTCCGGCGCGCAGAGCGCGTACTTGTACGAGTACCTGCACGCTTCCGGCGCCGGGGAGCACTACCTCCGCGTGGAAGGTGTCGGCCGCGCGTACAGCCTGGTCGGCAAGATCGTGTTCTGGCCGGTGATCGGGTTGTTGATGTCCTGGAGCCTCCCCTCTCCGTACTGGCTGACGGCGATCAACGCGGGCATCGCCCTCGTCTTCGCGTGCAAGCTCCCGCCGATCCCCGGCGGCCGCCGCGTGACCGGCAAGACGGCGTCGCTGCTCGCGGGAGTCGGCGGCGCGCTGTCGGCGCTGCGTTCGTCCCGGTGGCTGGTGCTGCTGATGGTGCAGGGTGTCGCGATGTTCACGCTGGTGCGGATCTGCCAGGTGAACCTGTTCCAGCCGATCCTGGAGTCGAAGGCGCTCTCGGTGAACTGGTTCGGCGCGGTGATGGCCGCGATGACGGTCTTCGAGGCACTGGGCGCGGCCCGCCCCCACCGGCTCCGCCGGGCGATCGGCCCGGTGGGTTCGGTGTTCACGCTGACGATCGTGATGGCGTTGTGCCTCGGGGCGATCGTGTTCGTCGGCTCCTTCCCGGCGGTGGTGTTGTTGTGCGTCTTCGCGGTGGCGACGGGGATCGCGTTCCCGGTCCAGAAGCAGCTGCTGAACGACTCCATCCCGGATTCCCGTTACCGCGCCACCCTCCTGTCCATGGAGTCCATTGTGGACCGTGCAGTGTGCGCGCTGGTGGCGGTGGCGCTGGGCGCGTACCTGGCGGCCGGGCAGCTGAACGAGTTCCTGGTGCTGACGGCCGCGGTGACGTGCATCGCGATGGGGCTGCTCGCGGTGCTGCTGCTGGCGGTCCGCAAGCACCGTTCGGACCGGCGCCGCCCGGTCCGCCGGGAGACGGTGTCGGCCACCGCCCCGTGACGTGCGACCCTGACCCTGGCCGCGGCGCCCGCCGTCACCGGCGGCGCGGCCCCCGGTGGGGTACACGGTCGTCAGGCCGTCTTCGCCCGCAGCGAAGGTGCCATCCTGGCCCCGGGCCGCAGGGGTGCCCTGCTCGTCGGGCTGGGCCGCCCCTCAGTCGATGACGGCGTCGTCGAGGAGGGTGGACTCCGCCCCGTACTCGCGGAGTTCCTCCTTGATCACGGTGTAGGCCAGGCCTTGCGAGTAGCCCTTGCGCGCGAGGAAGCCGAGCAGGCGCCGCAGGGCGGTCTGTTCGTCGACGTTGCCGAGCGAGCCGAGGCGTTTGCGGACCAGTTCCCTGGCCATCTGTTCCTCGGACTCGCGGTCGACCTCGCCGGCCGCCTGGGCGGCGACCTCGTCGTCGACGCCCTTGCGCCGCAGTTCGGCCATCAGCGCGATGCGGGACAGGCCCTGGGTCGCGTGGCGGGACTTCACCCACAGTTCCGCGAACTCCGCGTCGTTGACCAGCCCTGCCCGGTCGAGTTTGCCGAGCAGGTTTTCGCTGGTCTCTTCGTCGAACCCCTTGCGGTGCAGAGCCTGCCGGAGCTCCTCCTGAGTGCGCGCACGCACGGCCAGAAGATCGAAGCAGATCTCCTTGGCCTTCTTGTACCGCTCTTCAGGAGAAAGCTCGGCCGGCGGCACCTTAGGCGCCCTGCCCACCTGAATCACTCCTCGTCTTCAAACCCAACCATCTGCACACCACCCAGCCGCACGCCACCAAGCCGCACATCACCAAGCCGCACATCACCAAGCCGCACGCCACCACCCAACGCAACCCCGGCGGGGGTCCAGGGGGCTCGCCCCCTGG